>NZ_JBLHOE010000012.1:0-53688 GCF_047622445.1 Sulfurimonas sp. | reverse complement strand
CCCAAAATATTTCACTTTACACTTGTTTCTTGTAAAATCTATTTAAACAGTTCCAATTAATACTCTCTCAAATATTTATGATAGGGATTATAACTCGTATAAGCCAATGGTATAACCTAGCATTATTATTAAGTTCGCCATAAGTTATAATAAGTTATACTTCTATTACAACAACAATTAAAATGATTAAAATAATATAATAAAACACAAGGGATTTAACATGAAAAAAATAGTAATAAGCACAATCGCAGCAGTAGCCTTAGCTACAAGTTCAATCGCATCAGACTTCAGCTTTGGAGATATGTTCAAAGATATGAAAGATGGTATTACATCTGTATCTAAAGATGCTGCAGCTTCTCAACAAGCTACAGTAACAGGAACAGTGGAAGTTTCTAAAAGTGGTGAAAGAACTACAACTGCAGTAAGTAAAGATTCTAAAGATACTGGTGTTAAATTATCAGACGATCTTAAAACTGTTGAAGTAGCTACTGTTAAAAGTACTGAAATTACAACAGCTGGTGTTTCTAAAGATTTAAGAGATTCAACTATTGAAATCGCTGAAGATACTAAAGATACTGCATCTAACACAAGTAGAGATCTTAAAGATAGCTCAACTATGGGTACTAAAGACATGAAAGACGGAATGATTTCATCTTCAAACAACATGAATAACTCTGTTAACACTATGAATACTCAAATCAATGATGCAACTAAAGCAGTTTCTGCTAATGCTAACAATTCACTTAACACTGTATCTAACGATGGTAGAGATTCTGTAAGTAATGTTTCTAAAGATATGAATTCAACAATGAATACTGCATCAATTGAAGCAGGTAAATCTGTAAACACTATTTCTTCAAATATGAATGATTCAACTAAGTCAATTTCGAAAGACATTAGTTCAGCTTCAAACACTGCAACTACAAATGCTAGTAACTCTGTAAATACTATCTCTAACGATATTAGTAAATCAGTAGATACTGCAACTAAATAGTCTAAACTCTGTATTTATTCACATCACACTTTAAGTGTGGTGTTCCCCTTCTTTATTCTTACCCCAAAATATTTCACTTTACACTTGTTTCTTGTAAAATCTATTTCATTAAATTATACTAAAGTATTTTCAAAGTAACTTATCTTGGTATTTCAAGCCCTAAAACCCCGATACATAACTTTAGATTATCATTAAGTTAGTTATAAGTTATACTTTGTTATACTTTTACATACAACAATTAAAATAAACGATTTAAAAAAATATAAAACACAGGAATTTAAAATGAAAACAATAGTAATAAGCACAATAGCAGCAATCGCGTTAACTACAAGTTTATCAGCAGACTTCAGCTTTGGAGATATGTTCAAAGATATGAAAGATGGTATTACATCTGTATCTAAAGATGCTGCAGCTTCTCAACAAGCTACAGTAACAGGAACAGTGGAAGTTTCTAAAAGTGGTGAAAGAACTACAACTGCAGTAAGTAAAGATTCTAAAGATACTGGTGTTAAATTATCAGACGATCTTAAAACTGTTGAAGTAGCTACTGTTAAAAGTACTGAAATTACAACAGCTGGTGTTTCTAAAGATTTAAGAGATTCAACTATTGAAATCGCTGAAGATACTAAAGATACTGCATCTAACACAAGTAGAGATCTTAAAGATAGCTCAACTATGGGTACTAAAGACATGAAAGACGGAATGATTTCATCTTCAAACAACATGAATAACTCTGTTAACACTATGAATACTCAAATCAATGATGCAACTAAAGCAGTTTCTGCTAATGCTAACAATTCACTTAACACTGTATCTAACGATGGTAGAGATTCTGTAAGTAATGTTTCTAAAGATGCTACTTCAGCAGCAAATACAGCTTCAACTGAAGCAGGTAAATCTGTAAACACTATTTCTTCAAATATGAATGATTCAACTAAGTCAATTTCGAAAGACATTAGTTCAGCTTCAAACACTGCAACTACAAATGCTAGTAACTCTGTAAATACTATCTCTAACGATATTAGTAAATCAGTAGATACTGCAACTAATAAATACTAAGAAATAGCCTAGAGTTCAAGATTCTATTCACACCACACATCACGTGTGGTGTCCCCTATTCTTTCTTCTCTACTGCCTCCTAAAATTATAAGGCATATAGACTTAGATATCTTGTATTAAAATGCTGTTAAGCCTACTTAAGTATACTTGGTAAATTATATAATTTCATTACACTAGGAAATAAAGCATGTCAAAAGTATTAAACACTGTAAAATGTTCTGCTAATCTTATCGTTATCTCAACAATTCCAGCACTCTTTTTCGCAGCCATTGTACTTGGTTACTTAGGATTACTCCCTATAAATGTGCCAATCTCTTCAGTCGTTATCATAGGTATAATATTTTTCATATTCTTACTATTTTCAAAGCATAATGCAAACTTTAGCATCTGTAAGATGCGCGGATATAAATTCTTAATGGAAGATGAATTAAAACAAAATTTAGAGAATAATACACTTGTTTTAAATAGAGAGAAAAAATCTATTTTAAATATCGATAAATTCCTAGAAAATTATTACTCAGATGTAAGAAATGACAACTTTGTAGCTGTTGCATCTTCAATCTTTCCCATGCTTGGTATTTTAGGTACTTTCCTAGCTATTGCAATTTCAATGCCTAACTTCTCAGTTACCGACTCAGAAGCTCTTGATAAAGAGATTACAATTTTACTAAGTGGTGTTGGATCAGCATTTTATGCTTCAATCTATGGAATTCTTCTCTCTCTCGTATGGACATACTTTGAAAAAAGTGGTCTTAGTAAGGTAGATAAATACTTCGCGCTTGTTAAATCATCGTTCAGTACTTATATTTGGAGCGAAGATGAACTAAAAATTTTCAAATATACTCAATATGGTGTTAAAGACAATAAATTTATTGAAGCTCTCAAAGAAACATTTAACCTTGAGTTTGTTCAAACACTTAATGAGCAACACTTAACAAATATGAAAGAGATCATGAATGAAAGCAATCAAAACTTTACAAATATAGCAAATCACTTAAAAGTTGCATCAACTAACTTAACTGCAACACTAAAAGCTATGGATACCGATCAAAATGCTCTTGAGGCAAGAAATCAAATAGAAAAACACCTTAAAGACTTTACCCATGCAACAAAAGAATTTGAGAAAAACTCTAAAATATTTAATGCACAACTTACAATTTCACTTGATAAAACTTTCGAGAAGATCGATACAGAGGTAGGAGATATTGTCGTCAAACTTGCTGACTTTGCTACGCATGTTAGTTTACAAAGCGAAGAAGTACAAAACTCTATTCAGTCATATCATAGAATGGTTACAAATCAAGCAAGAGTAAAATAGTATGTTTAAGAAAAAATCCTCTGCTGATAGCGATACTAATTTTTGGATATCCTATGCAGACCTTATGGCTGGCCTACTCTTTATCTTTATCCTTTTAATTGGTGCCATTATTGTTAAGTCCATTGTCTTAAAAAACTCTCTTGACTCAACAGCAAACTCACTTGACTCTAAAATAAACATGCTTTTTATGAGAGACAGTGAGATTCAAAAACTAAAAAAACTTTTAGCTGATAGAATGAAAGATCTTAGTGATTCAGACGCTGCCCTCATGATTACAAAAGATGCCCTCAAGCTTAAAACAGATGAAATAGTAAATCTAAATAATATACTTTTGGCTCATAATATGAAAATAGATGACTTTAATAATAAAATCATCATTATGCAAAATCTTTTAGATGAAAGTAAGGCGATAGATAGTGAGCAAAATAAAATACTTCAAGACTTTGAGAGTAAAGTACTGATACTCTCAAATAAACTTACAGATAAATCCGATTCATTAAAATTAAGTGATGAAAAACTTATTGACTTACTGAGAGTCTTAGAAGAAAAAGAAACTGATTATGATAAACTTGTTGCAAATCTAAAAGCGCAAAAAGCACAAATTAAAAGCCTTACCGGTATACGTATTAAAGTTATTGCAGAACTCAAATCAGCTCTGGGTAAGAAAGTTAAAATAGATCCGAGTAATGGTTCACTACAACTTGATTCAAGTATTCTTTTTGGAAAAAACGAGGTAAAACTTAAAGAATCATCAAAAATAGCACTTAAAAAACTCTATATAGAGTACATGACAGCTTTAATCTCTAATGTAAATATTAAAGAGCAAATTGATCGCGTTATTATTGAAGGTCATACAGACAGTGATGGAGGTTACCTTCTTAATCTTACTATCTCTCAACAAAGAGCATTTGCTGTTATGAGCTATTTAGCGGAACTGAACTACACTAAGCGAAATAACTTAAAACCACTTCTAGAAGCAAGTGGACGTTCATACACAGATAGAATCATGGTAAATGGGCGTGAAGATAAAGATGCATCAAGAAGAATTGCAATTAAATTTACCCTTAAAAATGATGATGCAATGAATGAGATAGAGAGAATTCTAGACCATGAATAACTTCGAGGCAAAGGCACTTAAAGAAGCTTCTCACTATCTAGAAGATAAGCTAAACCTTTTTAAAAAAGGTGGTGCACAACCTAGTAAGAAAAATGTTTACAAATTAGATGAAAAAAAAGAGAGTATGTTTAATAAATTCGTTGGGTCAATTTTTAGTAAGTAACTTTATCTTACTGTAGAGTTATTAAACAACCGTCAGCTTGCTTTTTAATCTTGTATCTATAATATCCATCCAATTCAATTACAACTCTGTAATATCCATCATGATTACCAATTCTAATCTTTGTAAATACTGAATTTTCAATCTCTTGTTTATATGTTTTTAAACTAGATTCTTTTTTGAAATCAAGAACTATTCTATGCGGTTGTCCTAATAAAAAATTTCTTATAAGTTTATCACTAGATATAATTTTAAGTGTATTTTTGGATGTAAAAAAGCTAAGCTCTTTAATTGAAGCTACTTTTTTATACCTTTGTACAGATTTAGCCACAACTTTCTTATTTACTTCAGAAGGCTTAATGGACTGCTCTGAGTAATTCTGAGATATAAACAAAGGTAAATGCCAATCAATGCTATGGTTTAACTCTATCATCTTATTCTCAATCGATGCATCTAAGTTTTCATACTCTACTGTAACTTTTTTTATAACTCTTGCATGAGAAGGAAGCGTTAAGCTTGCTCTTATTAACTTTGGTAAAGAAGTGTTTTTATTTGATGTATAAGGGAGGTCTTTTTCTCCTGCTGATGGGAAAAAAGGATTTTCACGAGCTTCTAAATTAAGTAATAAAAAACATGTACTAAGAAATACTTTTGTCACTCCCACCCCTTTTTTATTTGAAAGTATTATATCATTTTTATTGAGCAGAAATCTCTTTAAGTTCGAAGTATTCACGTTGGAGTCCAGCATTCTCTTCTTTGAGTCTATACACTTCATCTTCAAGATATATTTGATATTCTTGAAGACCTAAAAGTATCTCAACAGAATTTGTACCATAAAGAATAATGCCTAAGTAGATACCAAAGACCAATACTATCAAAAGAAGAACTAAGAATTTTGTTACAGATAAACCAAGGTACTCTTGAGTAATACCTCCCTTACTATTTATATCTTCAAAGAGTTCTTCTTCCATAGTTTCACTTAGTTAAATAGTGCTGCGCCTAAATATTCACCGTAGACAACTTCGTTTTCAATTTCTAAAAGACGATTGTATTTAGCCGTTCTTTCTCCACGAGCAGTTGAACCAGTTTTGATTTGACCACAGTTAAGCGCTACAGCAAAATCAGCGATAAAAGCATCTTCACTTTCGCCAGAACGATGGCTCATAACACATGTATAACCGTTTCTTTGTGCAAGACGAACAGTAAGCATAGTTTCACTTACAGAACCAATTTGGTTTGGCTTAATAAGGATAGAGTTAGCAATACCTTCGTTGATACCTCTTGCTAAAATATTAGCATTTGTAACAAAAAGGTCATCCCCAACAATTTGGATTTTATTACCAAGCTTCTCAGTCATTAGTTTAAATCCATCCCAGTCATCTTCATTAAGCCCATCTTCTATGGAAACAATAGGATACTTAGAACATAAATCTACATAATAATCTACCAACTCTGCAGAAGTAATAGTACGATTTTCAGACTCTAGTCTGTAACCACCATCAACAATTATTTCAGAAGCAGCTACGTCTAAAGCGATTCCTATTTGTGTACCTGGCTTATATCCAGCTTTTTCAATAGCTTCCATAATAATTTGAATAGGTTCTTCATTCGAAGATAAATCTGGTGCAAAACCACCTTCATCACCTAAGGCAGTGTTATGCTTTTTAGCTTTTAAAATACCTTTAAGAGTATGATAAACTTCAGCAGATGCACGAAGACCTTCTGCAAAATCCTCAAAACCTACAGGAACAATCATATATTCTTGAAAATCAACTGAATTATCAGCATGAGAACCACCATTAATGATGTTCAACATTGGGGTAGGAATCGTCATAGCATTTGCTCCACCAAGGTAACGGTAAAGAGGCATGCCAAGACTTTTCGCAGCAGCACGAGCAACAGCCATAGAAACACCAAGAACTGCATTAGCCCCTAAATTTCCATAGTTATCAGTACCATCAATCTCTTTCATTGTAGCATCTATAGTTGCTTGATTAAATGGGGAAAGACCTAGAAGAGCATCTGAAATTTCATTATTCACATGTCCAACTGCTTTTAAAACACCCTTTCCCATGTAGCGATCACCACCATCACGAAGTTCTAATGCTTCACGTTTACCAGTACTTGCACCTGAGGGTACGATAGCACTCTCAATTGTTCCATCACTTAACTCCACTGTAGCTTTTACTGTTGGATTTCCACGAGAATCCATTACTTCAATTGCACTTACGCTATCTATAAACATTCATTTTCTCCGAATTTATATATTAATTGTACTTATTTTATCTAAATTTGGTTAAAACTTTGTTTATTATGTAGATGCTTTTTATGATATTAAAGGAAAAATTAAAGGTAGTTTTTAAACGTGAGGGTTAGATTCTATTTGTATAAGAATCTAACTTAAGTATAAAGTAGTTTTAAACGTCAGCATCAGCAACTTCAGCTGCTTCCATAATCATTACATTGCTAATTCCCATCGCCACTTTAATTTTTTCTTCTATCTCTTTTGCTAATTCTGGTTCTTCTTTGAACTTGGCTTTAACATTTTCACGACCTTGACCTAGTTTTGCATCACCGTATGCGAACCAAGCACCTGCTTTATCAACTATATCAAGCTTCACCCCATAGTCAACCAGCTCGCCCTCTTTAGATATCCCTTCACCGAACATTATATCAAATTCAGCTTGACGGAATGGTGGTGCTACTTTGTTTTTAATAACTTTCGCTTTTACACGGTTACCAATCTGACTTTCACCTTGTTTTAATGAAGCTATACGACGTACGTCAATACGAACAGATGCGTAAAACTTTAATGCATTACCACCTGTAGTAGTCTCTGGTGAACCATAACCCATCATACCAATCTTCATACGAATTTGATTGATAAAAATAACTGTACAATTCATTTTAGATATAACACCCGTAAGTTTACGAAGTGCCTTAGACATTAAACGAGCCTGAACACCTACATTTTGATCAGACATTTCACCTTCAATTTCTGACTTTGGAGTAAGTGCAGCAACGGAATCAATAACAATTAAGTCAATTGCTCCACTTCTGGCAATAGTCTCAACAATATCAAGAGCTTGTTCCCCATAATCAGGTTGTGAAACTAAAAGATTTTCAACATCTACACCAAGGTTTTTTGCATATACGACATCAAGTGCATGTTCTGCATCAATAAATGCACATACACCTCCCTCTTTTTGACACTCTGCTGTTATTTGTAGTGCTAAAGTAGTTTTACCGGAACTCTCAGGTCCGTAAATCTCTACAACACGCCCTTGAGGAATACCACCTATTCCTAGTGCTAAATCAAGTCCGATAGAGCCTGTGCTAATTGACTTAATAGGTTCTATATCTTTATCTCCAAGACGCATCAAGGCACCTTTACCAAAAGCTTTGTCTATTTGCTTCATCGCTAAGTCTAATGATTTTTGTTTATTTGCGTCCATCTTGGGCTCACTTGTATTAAATTTTGAACATTATATGTCATTTTGAATGTAAAATTAAAAAGTATGACAAATTGACATATTAATTAAAATATTCTTTTTTACTACGTGGATTCTATCTTTATTTTCTTAAATTACTGTATTATATATTATTAAATAAAACGGATGTAACTATGAAAAATTTTAAGCTTTTAACAGTGCTGATCTTACTTGCTCTACTCTTCTCAGGATTTAGTTTTGGAAACTTTGGAGATAATGACAACGAGAGACGTTCAGATAGAATCGCAGAAGGTAAAAGTGCATTAAGACTTTTATTCAAAACGGAGCCCCAAGCTAAAAAAGAAGTTGCAGATGCTTATGGCTTTGCAACGTTTAAAAACTATGGTATGAGCATGATGATGATGTCAGCTGATGGTGGTAGAGGTCTTGCTTATGATAGAAAAAACGATAAAATCACTTATATGAACATGGCTTCCGGCGGTATGGGAATGGGGCTTGGAGCGAAAGAATACTTCTCTGTTTTTATATTTAAGAATGCAAAAGTTTATAATGATTTTATTGAAGAGGGATGGGAAGCAAATACCGAAATAGATGCTTCATTAAAAACAAAAGATGATGGTGAAGCTACCAATGAATCTCACACTGTACGTAAAGGCATTAAGCTTTATAAAGTTACAAAAAATGGTGCAATCATGCAAGTAAGTTTACATGGCACTAAATACTGGAAATGTAAAGACCTTAACTAAAAATTGGATAATTATTTGAAAAAAACACTTATAGCTCACTCACCAGACGCCGATGATATCTTTATGTACTATGCCATTAAATTTGGCTGGGTTGGAATGGACGGAGTTAGTTTTGACAATATTGCTAAAGATATTCAGACACTCAATGAAGATGCATTGAATGGTGTTTATGACATTGTCGCAATTAGCTTTGCTTTATATCCTCATATAAAAGAAGATTACGCACCACTTAGAACTGCTGTAAGCTTTGGTGAAGGCTATGGACCAAAAGTTATCAAGAAAAAAGGTCTCAAGCTTAAAAGAAATTTTAAAGTAGCTCTGAGTGGTGAACATACTACGAACGCTATGCTATTTCGAATAAAATTTCCAGATGCTCGTATAACATACATGAATTTTCTAGAGATTGAACAGGCAGTACTTGATGGTAAAGTAGATGCCGGTGTTTTAATCCACGAATCTATCTTAACGTATGATAGCGAACTTGAAGTAGAGATTGAAATGTGGGATATATGGCAAGAACTTGCGGGTAAAGATTTACCGCTCCCTCTTGGAGGTATGGCAATTCGTCGTTCACTTCCATTAAATAAAGCTATAGACTACGAAGCTACACTTACAAAAGCTGTTCAAGTCGCACGAGATCATAAAGACAGACTCTCTGCAATGTTAATAGAGAGAGACCTGGTTAGGATTAATGCAGCTACCTTAGATAAATACCTTGAACTTTATGCAAATGACGAGTCAATTTCTTTGAGTGATATCCAATACCAAGCAATAGATAAACTCTTCGAGCTTGGATATAAGCATGGTTTTTATGATGTACAAGTAAGTGTTCAAGATTATCTCATACCAACAGAGTATACTGAGCTAAGGAAAGGCTAAATGGAAGCAAAACTTGTAGCACTCGGTGTTGAAACTTTTAAAATGGCCTTGCTACTTGCCCTTCCAGGACTTCTTACTGGTATGTTTTTAGGACTTGCTGTTTCTATCTTTCAAGCAACTACACAAATCAATGAAATGACACTTTCTTTCATCCCTAAAATCTTAGGTGTTGTAATTGTAATTGTTCTTACTATGCCTTGGATGCTTAACTCTATGGTTGATTTTTCTACAAATATTTTTAATATGATCCCTAACTTTGTAGAGTAATGACTACAAAAACTATAAACTTTTCAAAATATTCTTCTATTAAAATTGGTGAAGAAATTGAAGTTTCAATTCTTGAGAGTCCTTCTGACTTTAGCAACAAGTATTACTTACTTGGCTCATGTAACAATACACTTATAGGTACACAGCCACCACCTCTTATGGTACTCTCCAAAAAATATAACTATATCAATATCGAAAATGGTGTACTCAAAATTGGTGGAGCTACACCTTCAGGTAAAGTTGCTTCTTTTTGTAAAAAAAATGACATTGCCAACTTTGAATTAGTTTCTCATCTTCCGGGGACTATAGGTGGTTTAGTCTATATGAATGCTGGACTTAAAGAGTATGAAATATTTAATTATCTACTCAATGTTACAACAATTCACAGAGTGCTTCAAAAAGAAGAGATTGATTTTGGATACAGATATACAAATATTTCTTCACCAATTTTAGAAGTAAGTTTTGAATTGCATAAGGGCTTTAAGAAAGAAAAAGTAGAGATGTTTAAAAAAATGCGTTCGAACCAACCATCAACCCCAAGTGCAGGATCTTGTTTCAAAAATCCTCCAGGAGATTATGCGGGGAGACTGATAGAAGCCGTTGGGCTCAAAGGAAAAAGAGTTGGTGCCATAGAGTTTAGTCAAGTACACGCAAATTTCTTAGTAAATCATGGAGCTGGAACATTTGATGATGCTATGCATCTTATAAAAGAGGTTCAGGAGCGTGTATTAGAAAAATTTGATATACACCTTGAGCGTGAGATAATTATTTTAGATAAACGATATATGAGTGACTCATTAGTCGACTAAATCGCAATGTACATAAGGTAAAATGTACGCCACTCATAAAGTTTAGAAACGAATCATAGCACCTATATAGATACCAGAAAATTCTAAGTTAGCTTTTCCATCTAGCTCAGCTTCATCTATATCGTATTTTTGGACTCTATATCCTACTTCAATAGCCGGCTCAATAACAGGCATAATACTTAAAGTATAATCTAATTTCACACGAGCATCATACACTGTAGTAGAACTGTATTTTATAAACTTTGCATCAGCTTCTAAAGCTAAGTCTGTTGATGGAATTTCTACTCTTACTCTCGTATAGATCAATGGAATTAGCAGCATCGATGAATCATTATATGAAGATACAAAAGCAGGAAGAGATCCAAGAGCAACTTTATCCGCGCTGTAATCTACATCTATAACTTTAATATCTAAACCTAAGTCAAAGGTTATCCATCCCGTATTATCAAGTATGTTATAGTAGGGAATAATATCATACTGCTTAAGATTTAATTCTGTATTAGAATCAAGTGCAATAAAATTTTCAAATTGACCATTAGCCACACCTTTTGTTTGCACACTCGAATATTCTAATCTAATATTTGGTAAGATAGGGACAGGATGCTTTATATACGCCCAAATATAAGGATTTATTGTCTTTTTCCCAGTTGAGATATCATTTGCTGTTGCAGCAAATCCAGTATAAGAGACTTTTCCACTGGGTGTACTCGAGTATGCTCCGGCACCCATTTCCATTTTCAGAAAATCTGCTGTCATTGTTGTACTCACTAAAGCTATAAGTATTATAGTATTTTTGATTATTTTCATATGCTACTCCATTATTATATTTTATGTAATGGAATTGTATCTAATTATTTTTAAAAATGTAGGACTTTTATCTAGAGCCTAAGCTCTAAACAAAAAGGGGGAAAATAAGAATTTATCTTAATGTAAATCTAGCTGATTTACTTACTTAACTGCAGCGATTGCAGCGTCGTAGTTAGGTTCTTCAGTAATTTCTGGAACAATTTCTTTATATGTAACAACACCTTCTTCGTTTACTACGAAGATTGCACGACACGTAACACCAGCAAGAACAGAACTACCTAAAAGTACTCCATAAGCGTTAGCGAAATCTTTGTTTCTGAAATCTGAAGTAACAGTTAAATCATTGATACCTTCAGCTGAACAGAATCTACCTGATGCAAATGGTAAGTCAAGAGAAACAATAGTTGCCTCAACACCAGTTAAAGAAGAAGCTTCTCTATTGAAGTTACGAGTTTCTGTAGCACATACACCAGTATCTAATGAAGGAACAACAATGATAAGTTGTTTTTTACCGCTAGCTCCACCAACTGTAACATCCCCTAAACCATCAGAGTTTACAACAGTAATCGCTGGTGCTTTATCTCCTACGTTTACTTCATTTCCTATTAATTCTACGTCTGTACCTTTAAATTTTGTAGTTGCCATTTTGGCTCCTTAATTTTATTTTTGAAAGTATATAGAAATCGGGTAAATATACTCTTACTAAGGAAGAAGTTGTTTTCAACTAAGTTTTTGTTAAGTAGTGAGTCTTATTTTTTATATTTCTCTATAAAATACTTCGAGGTGCGATATCTAAGTCTTCTATAGAAGAAAACATTTCTTTCTTATACATTTCAATCGCTACACGACCTATCATAGCTGCATTATCTGAGCAGTATTGTAGTTCACTCAAGAGTAAATCTGCTTTATGAGGTTTTAGTAATTCTTCTATTTGTCCACGTAAGTATATATTTGCACTCGCTCCACCAACAATCGCGAATGTACTAGGTTTTACAGTTTTAAAATACTTTTTTAACTTCATAGTTAAATGCTTCGTTGCAATATGCTCAAATGAAGCGGCAATGTCTTTATACTTGCTAGTATCTCCATCAGCATCTAGTACAGCTAAACGAACTGCATTTTTTAAACCAGAATATGAAAAAGCTATGAGTGGAGATTGGTGAAGAGGAACGGTAAAGTTATGTTTTAGTCTATCTCCCCCATCTGCTAATTCTTGAATGACTGGTCCACCAGGATAACCTAGTCCCATCATCTTTGCCACTTTATCAAAACTTTCCCCAAAAGAATCATCCATACTTTTTGCTACTGTTTCTATTTCTGTTAAACTTTTCACTTGCATAACTTGGGTATGTCCACCTGAAACCAAAAGAACTGTTAATGGAAAAACCGTCTCTTTTTCTATAAATAGTGAATAAATATGCCCGATAAGATGATTTACTCCAATAATAGGGATACCCAAAGCTACAGCAATTGCTTTAGCCATAGTTACACCCTCAACTAATGTTACAGCTAGACCCGGTGTAGAAGTAACAGCTACAGCTTTTAAATCTTTAAAATAAGGTTCACATTGTTCAAGTATTTTTGGTAGTGCTTCTGCGTGAAGACGTGCTGCAAGTTCAGGAACAACCCCACCATATACTGAGTGTTCTAACTCTTGCGATATTTTTTTGTGAAAAAGAAGTTTGTTAGTTGCTATCTCTGTTATAGATATTGCAGAATCATCACATGAACTTTCGATTGATAATATCATTTTACTCTTCCCTACTTTTTTTATCCCAGATTACCAAGCCAACAACTACGACTAAAAGTAATCCAAACATCACACCCCATATTAATAAATCTGAAGTAGCTGTTGCCTTATCTATACTTTCACTCATATACTTCTTCTAACCTCTCTATCAATCTCAAAGACTTCTTCAACACTTTGTGGTTCATGAAAATATTTTTCATACGCCTTAACAATTGTTTTACTAATATCCATAAAGCCTATCTCTTTGTTGATAAACTTTTCAATGGCTACTTCATTTGCCGCATTTACTACTACTCCACGATTTGGGTTAGAGAGTAAATCTTCTTTGATTTCCCATATTGGGTAGCGTTCTTTTTCTATCTCTCTAAATTCTAAGCTACCAATTTTTAGTAAGTCTACATGCTTTAAAATATTTTCATTCATTTTTTCATTGATTGCATATGCAATTGGAAGTTGCATGTTTGCATGAGCGAAGTGTGCAGTTGTTGAGCCATCTTTAAAATCAATCAAAGCATGAATCAATGATTTAGTCTCTACAATCGCGTCATATTTCCCTTCACCAAAAAGCCATCTTGCTTCTAAAAGTTCGAACATTTTATTAACCATTGTTGCTGAATCAATCGTTATCTTTTGACCCATTGACCAATTTGGATGTTTTTGCGTGTCTGCTAAAGTAGCATTTTTAAGTTTGTTTATATCCCAATCTCTAAATGCTCCACCACTGGCGGTAATAATCATCTTCTCAACGGGTCTGTCTTGTAAAAGATACCAAAGTCCAAAATGCTCAGAATCTATTGGCTGAATTTTTGACATATCTATGAAGTTTCCAGAAGCGACTAAAGATTCTTTATTTGCAAGGGCTACTTTTTTACCACACTCAATTGCTTTTAAAGTTGGACCTAAACCTAAAAATCCTACAAGTGCATTAACCACTAATTCACTTGTAGAATCTTCAATAACCTTTAGTATGTTTTCACCACCCGCAAAAACATTAGTATGTTTAACCTCTTTTATATCTTTTTTATCAGAAATAACTACTACTTTAGGTTGGTGAAGTGCGATTTGTTCATTGAGAAGTTTTATATTTTTTCCAGCTACTAAAACCTCAACATTTATGTTGAATTTTTTAGCAACTTCAAGTGTGTTTACACCAATAGAACCAGTTGATCCAAGTAGTACCACCTAGACAAGTCCACGAAGTAAAACTAACATCACAATCCCACCAAAAAGGTAACCATCAATTCTATCAAGTACACCGCCATGACCAGGAAGTAAATCTCCACTATCTTTTACATCTGCTGCACGTTTGAGTGAAGACTCAAACAAATCGCCAAAGATAGAACTCGTAGCTACAAGTGCCGAAATTAAGAACGACACCATAAAGTCAACTACAAAAAGTCCTATAAACATACCAGATAACGTCGCAACAACAATCCCACCAACAACGCCTTCCATAGTTTTGTTCGGACTTGTCTCACAGAATGGAGTTTTCCCTATGCTTTTACCAACTGCATATGCCCCAACATCTGTCATTGCTACGACTACAAGTAACCAAAGAAGAGATAAAACTCCATATTCTTGGTACATTGTAAACATGAACAGCATTCCTGCTGTTGGATATAAAAACGGAAGGAAATTTTTCCACTCTAACTCTTTGTTATATGCCACAGCACTGGCATATGCGACTCCAGCTAAAACAAATAAATCATCACCGTAAGGGTAAATACCCGCGACGAACCAAAGACCAACACCGTAAAGGTATAAAGACTCATCTTCGATACCAAAGAGCATTAATGCTTCTTTAAAAGCTAAAATATATATCACACCAAAAATAAACCACATTAAAAAAAAGTTATCAATAAAACCTATCACTAAAACTGCAGCCACTAAAGCTAAGCCTGTCGTAATTCTCTCTTTATGGTCTTCAAATATATGCATCATAAAAAAATCCTAATTATTATGTTCTTGTATATTAACATATTGTTGATTAAGGCACATCTTTATTTTTTTCATTGCTCATCGTGATGGTAAACCTTGCGCCAAACTTACCATTTTTTACAGAAATCGATGCATTACAGAGTCTCTCCAACATTATTTTGGCTGTAAATAAGCTCAGTCCAGCCTCATTATATAGCTCTTTTGTTGTGAAGTAAGGCTCAAAAATATTATTTATAATATTTTCATCAACCCCATTGCCATTATCTTCTATGTGAATACATACAAACTTATCTTTATTCTCTATTTCTATATTTATAAAACCATTTAGAACTTTATTCTTCAAAATAGCTTCCTGAGCATTATTAAAAATAACCAAAATGATATTAAATAAATCTTTCGAATGGGTATCCCATACAAGAGGTATCTGAGAAATTATTTTTGCTGTAATATGATGAGATTCAAACTCCTTCGCTTTTAATAGTATTACACTCTCAATAAGCTTCACAATATCTACGTTACTTTCCAAACTAGCATTCTGAGAAAAAATATTGTTAAATTTCTCAATGACACTAGCCAGTTCTGTAATCTTTTCATCCATCTCTTGCGCTGATACGATTAAACTTTCTTTGGAATAATCACCTAACTCTAGATCAATCAGTAAGTTTGCAGTAGACATTCCAAGTGAGCTTAGTGGTTGTCTCCACTGATGAGAAAGCATTTGAATTATATCACTCATAGCTTCTGCTCGAGATTCAGCGATCATCATTTTTTCTAACAGTACATCTTTTTCCAATTCTAAATACTCTTTCATTTTATTACTAACATCAGAAAAAGTTACCAAAAAAAGATTCTCCCTAAACTTATTTATATACACTGAAAAGATATGTACATTGCCCTTAGTGTCTAGCATTTTTACAAATCTTTGACTACTATCAGCAGCATATAAATAATATACCCAATTTTCATTTTCATCAATTTTTTCTAAATGAAAGTAATCATTGTCCACTTCAAATCTTTCACAAATACAATCATGTTCTTCTAGAAAAGATTCAAGATGAGAATAATCAAAAAAGTTGAAAAATGATTTATTTGCGTATACAAGTTTTTCTCCATTTGTTACTATCACTATGTTCAATTGTAAATTTATTAAGCTTTGAAATGTTTCTTTTTCTTTTTCTATTTTTTCTTGATAAACATAATTTCTATGTATTAGCCATCCAATTACTAGTAAGACCAAAAATGTTATAATAAAAATTGTTCTATACATAAAAACTTTATTTGCTGTATGATGTTTTAATAGGTCTGTATATTTTTTAGTTGGTACACTTACGCGAATACCTCCTTTTATATCTCCAACCTTATAACCCTGATCAGCATGACATAACATACATTTTTGTGTTACATCTAATTTACCAAGAAAATCAAAATTAACCTTAAGGTTTTCAAGTTCTTTTATTTGATAATAATATTTTTTAGATCTATTTTTTTCTAAGTACTGAAGGGCTTCTATCTCAAATGCATCTGCTTTATTCGATGGGTTTATAGGATTTAATGAAGTTACTTTATAGTAGTCACGGTTTGCATTGTTGCTTATCTCTGACATTTGTCGAGTCATCCAAGCTGGATTTATTTTTATAAGCGTTTCATTTTTATCTGTCATTAAAACATTGTTTTTCAAGTATGGATTTGGCTTTATACCTTCATGCTGTTTTACGAACACTCCTCCATGACTTGCATTCCAAGCTTGGGCAACAATCATATTCTCAAAATTTGAACTTGCTTCTTGAACTAGATAACGCTCTAGGAGTTGCTTATATTTAGTAGATGAGCTCTCTATATATAGCTGGATGGAACTTACCACACCAACAACAAGAAATATTACACTTAAATAAACAATTGTTTTTCTTCTATTCATTGTGAATATCCCCACTTAAGAATATCTATAATATTATTATAACCATATTTGCATTACATTCATTATTTCCTCTTTTTCGTAATGTAAATCATAAAAGATAAGGCCATCATAAATAGTGACGTACCAAGCATCAGATACAAGGCATTTATCAGCTTATCATAGTTCTCTATAGCTATTTTAAATACTACCATTAAAGTCTCAATTGAAAGAGCTATAAGAATCGTAACTAAAAATTTTGTTAGTGTTTTTATCTCAATTTTTGGGTCTTTAATATAGCTCTTATAATACACTTCTTGCTCTAAAATAGTCTTTGCTAGGTCAAATATCGCTAAGCCTAATGTGGTAGCAATGATAGGCTTAAATATTGTGTCGATGCTCAACTTAAAATTCATCAGATTTGTTACAAAATCCACACCTGCATAAATAATTGCAACAAGAGATAAAAACATCATAAAAAATCCAGCAATGATGTAAAAAGATTTTGTCACAGTACTAAAAAACTTATTTTTCTCTATTAGTCCTAATCGCTCAAGTAAAATCTCTAAATCAAAATCTAAAAAAACAATTTTATCTTCTTCTTTTTTTGAAACTGTTATACATGTAGTTCCGGTAGTAATACTTTGGTATGGTTTTGTAAAAGCGAATCCATTATCTTTTATATTTAGCTTGTCTATTAGATAATCTCTTGTTGTAGATATTTGAGTGTCATCTATTTTATGTCTATAAATATTCGAAGATATTTGATTTTTTGTTTTACAATTAACTAAATAGATTAACTCCAATGACGGGAAACTTTTAAATAATTTTTTAAACTTTTCATCAAGCTGATTTTTAAGTAAGTGTTGCTTTTCTAAAGTGTCTTCTATAAAGGATTCTATTTTTTCTTTGTTGTCTTGGTATATCTCTATATATTCTCTCATAATTCAATCTCCTTATTTGATTGAATTATAACTTTAATAAATCGACAAAATGGTTACAACGTGATTAAGTTTTATACTAAACTTTGATGTCTAATTTATGGAGTGGAGGAGATTGCGTTTCTTTTTTTTCGTCTTCTTCTTTTTTTTCATTTCTATCAGTTTCTTGATCAGATTCATTTTTTTGATGTTCACGATCAGGGTCTACTTCGTGATTTTCTTCAGTAGGACGAACTTCTAAAACTTTCTCATCCTTTTCATTCACTGCTGCTTGAGCCATTACATTTTGAAGGTCAAATTTATTATTTTGATTTCCATGAGCGGAGGCTACACTAGCAGTCTGCTGGTTTACATAGATTGCATTTCCTATCGGTCCAATTGCCATAGCCTACTCCTTTAGAGTCTATAATTATTTATTATATAGCAAAATCGGCAAACTACGCAATTTTTTAAATTTTTACTCTTCAATACAGATTTTACCTTCAAGCATATGTGCTAGTGTTTTATAGATTACAAAAAGTATTACAAGTGACGCGAGTGCCATAAAAAAGTACGCGAAATAGCTATATATTGCAATGCCTGTAAGCTTATGTGCTAACATCGAGGCAATTGTAACAGCTGTCAATGGAAAGGTAAAAGCCCACCATGAAATGAAGAACTTTAAATTTAAAAAGTTTTTATACATGAACAAGAGTAAAAATGTAAAAAAGAGGGCTAAATTGTATAAAGTGCTTGCGAACATATCAAACTGCATACCATTTATTTTAACATAGGCTATAAATGCTACAGCTGGTGGTGCAATAAAAATAAATAACGTTGGTATAAACTTCCCTGCTAATTGATGGTGAAAGATAATTCTGTTAATTAATATAGCCGTTAAGATAATCCAAAAGAACATCCCTATTGAAAAATAATACATTAAAAAATTATTGTCAATAAATCCCACTCCAGCAACTGGGACTAAAACATTACCAACTATGGGAATAAACCACGCAGGATTTGAATGATGAAGTTCTAAGTTTTTGTTGATCCAAAAACTAATCGTATAAAAAGTTAAAAATGTCTGTATAGCTGTCCCAACTATAAATGTATAGTACGCGACATCTATACTTAAAGGATGATAGGCAACAGATAAAAGCAAAAGAGAAATAGAAGTAGTTGCAAAAAAGTTAATTCGTATAGGATGATTAAATTCTTTTTTTACTTCAGAAAAATACTTTACATTCTTTGAAGCATAGACCAAAGCTATAATGATAAACACGAGAGAATCGAGTATCAATAATCCCGTGCCAATAACACTAGGAAATCCATACATTTCATGTGCTTTTTCAAATACGATTGTTATACCCGAAAGCCCCATAACAATTGCAAACATCATAATAGGGAAAAACTTTAGCCTATTTAACTCTACAATACTGCAGTTTTCTTCTTTTTCCATCACTATGCCTTTTATAACAAATATATTTTGGAATTATAATAAGAATAAGTTACATTAATGTTAAGTTTTTATCGTGTGTCTATTTCTATGGTTTTATACTTGTTGTACAAAACGTTTGCCCCACTTTGAATAGTTACTTCACGACGAGGAGTATAATCAACCAAGTAACGGTCTTTTGAAGTAGTGGTGAAGTCAACACAAAGCCTTGCCGCACTCTCGATGATATGCATAGGAAGGTTTTGCTTGTCGGTTCCTATAATTACGTGACACGATGGTTGGTCTTTAAGATGAATCCAGATGTCTCTTGCTCTCGCATTTTTTAGTACTTCAACGTTACCTTTTTCATTCTTACCAAGTGAGACTTTATACCCTTCTATAAGAAAAGTTTCTATAGAATCGTTGACCTTTACTTTTTTACTTTGCTCTTTTTTAGGGAATAAAAGGGAAATCTTAGCAGCATCTTCTACCTCTTGCACTGTATGTATAAAAAGTTGTAAATGATGTATTTTTGATTCAAGTGATTCTTTTTCAATGTGAAGATTTTTTGCTCTTTGTTTCGCTTTTTTACTTTTTGTGAAAAATGCAGTTGAAATTTGAGCTACACTTGAGTAAGCCTTTTCTATCTCTGCCTTGATTACACTTCCATCATAATCATCAAGTTCAAGAAGCCTTTGGTAAGGCTTTATCTTATGCATGTTTGACAACACCAAGTTCCCTAAGTGTTGCGATTCTTCTGCAATTTGAGCTAAACTTGCCTCATCATCTAACTTCTCATAAAGTTTTTGAAGTTTTTTCAACTTCTTCGTAAGAAAAGAAACTTTTTGTTTTTTAAGAGACTCAAGCTTGTGATTTTGCTCTTTTTCATGGTTCTCAAATAAAAACTTTTCTACATTTTCAAGAGGATACTCTTTGGCAACAAAAGGAGCTACTGGAACATCTAAAAGCTTTTGCCCTACTCGAACTTCACGAAACGAAGAAAAAAGATCCACATGACGAAGTGCTTCAAGAACAGCATTTTCTTCATCTAAAATTATGACATTCGTATATTTCCCAGTAAATTCAAACTGGACATACGTAATCTCTTCTTTATATGCTGAAGCAATAGAAGTCTTCACTCGAATAATTTTATCATCGTTTAAAAGTTCCATTCCCAAGATATTTGCGCGATTAAATCTTTTTGCTAACACTACATCAAAAGGTGCATTATAAATTTTTGAACGTGCAAAAGAATTACACTTAAACATACTCGAAGAAGAACGTTGCATATTGAAATAGATTTCATCATTTTTGTCAAATGCAACTTTAACAATAGTGTCGGTTACACGATAAATAGCCGAGATTTTACTAAAGTTTTGAAGGTAGGAAGTAATCTGCTTTAAGTGTGATAGTTTCATAGATGGATTGTATCACAGGGACTCAAAATCTTACCTTTTGAGCTCTTCAATCATTGCTTTTGCAGAAGAAAAATCATTCGTATCAAAATGATGTAACTCAAAATAAATATCATCAGAAAATCCAAGTTTTGTATTTAACTCAAGCATGTCAATAAGAGTATTTTCTTGGTGAAGTAAGATAAAATCATCTCCATGAAATCTAAAAATCTCAGCATTTGGATAGTGTTTTTGAAGACCTTTAGCAATTTGGACAAGCATTTCATTCCCTTTATCCCATCCAAAAGAATGATTATATTGTGTGAAGTTACGTAACAACAATAAGTTAAGACATGAATACTCATATGTATCTTTATTAAGTACCATTTCTAAGTAGCTTTCATTATGGACGGAAGTGAGAGCATCTTGGAAAAAGTACGAAAATCTTTTTTGTTCTAAATCACTATGTGGCATTTGATCGGTATCATTGATATCTACATCCAACAATACTGTTTGCGCTACTTCAATGACATTTGGATGAAAATGGATACCCGAAAGATTAACTAACTCCTCAACCGCTTCTTCTACTGTTTTTCTTCCTTTATAAACACGATTTGTAGTCATCGCATCAAATGCGTCTGCAACAATCATAATATGTGTTAGAAACGATATATCATCACCTTTTAAAGCATCAGGATAACCTGTCCCATCATAATGTTCATGGTGGTGTCGGATAATATCTGCCAAATCTTGGTACATCGCTATGTTAGAGAGCATTTTATAGCCCGCAGTAGCGTGTTGTTTAATTAAATCATATTCGATATTAGATAGTTTCCCCGGCTTAAGTAAAATAGCATCAGGAGTTACAACTTTTCCAATATCATGTAAAATGGCAGCCCTTTCAAGTTGCTGTATCTTCTCATTTGGTATATTAAGCGCTGCTGCCATTAACCGACAATATTCTGCTACACGTACGGTGTGACCAGCGGTATACGCATCACGTTGCTCTATGATGTCTACAAATGCTAAGATGGTTTCTTCATAGTTAGTAATTTTTTCTATTTCAAGTTTTTCTAGAATATTTCTATGCTGATTTATACTAATAGCAAAGGCAATATCTTTACCAAGGTTTTCTAAAATACTAATCTCTTCGTCATCAATGGACTCCTGCGAAGAATAAATTGATATAACTGCAAATACTTTGTCCTCATGAAACAATGGGATACTAACTGAAGCCTCTAGTTGGTAATCATATGAACGTCTCCCTTTCATTACAGGAAAGACGGTACTTAAATCTTGTTGCAATACACTTTTTTTACTTTTAATAGCTTCTATTGCTGATTGAAATACTCCTTTTGGATTTTGCATATCAAGGAGACATTCAGTACAATCTATTAGGTTGTGTATATCTTCTGATTTATGAATAACTTCAAGGAAATTATTTTCTTTATTTATAAGGCCAAACCAACAAAAATTGAAATGCTCTTGTTTACACACATTGTCAATACTTGTTCTTACGATAGACTTCATATTCATCGCACCAACAAGAAATTCATTCACATCTGCAACCATTTTCATCATCTCTTTAAAATGTTGCTCATGCTGATACATATCTTCAAGTTCTACTGTACGCTCTGCTACTTTATCTTCTAAGTGAATATTAAGATCAATGAGTTCTCGGTCTTTTTCTTCTAGCAAAACTAAAGACTCTGTGTATTTTTTATGTATAGCGTGGTCTTGTTTAAGTGTTTGTTCTAAAAGCTTATTTTTTCGTCTAAGTTGTTTTATCTCTTTTTCTAGGTATTCTAAATCATGCATGACTAAACACTCAAATCACTATAAACTAAATCCACACCACAACGTAAATTTTTTAAATACTCTAAAGCATCTAGAACAAATCCTTTGGGAATGATAGATCCATGTTGCGGTAAAATAGCTTCAATACTTATGCCATCTAGCTGACGGACATAACCTCTTGCTGCGACATTTGAAGCCATATAATCTAGGTGAAATAAATCCATATTCATTTTATGTTCTTCAAAATCACTTACTGTTAGGTTCCAAGTTATATCTAAAGCAGCCCAGATATCACCAGAAAACAAAAATGAAGACTCATTATCATACGTAGTAAATGCTCCTGGGAAATGTAAAAAAGGTGCTTCCACAAAAGTCAGTTTTCTTCCACTTTTAAAACTATAGCTATTATCTTCTGTTATATCATAAAACTCGTAATCACTTCGTCCATAATGAGGCAAAAGAACATTAGTTCGTGCAGAAGAAATAATCAAAATCTCGGGATTGAAATCAAGCCAGTCAATCATAGAAGCAGCTACATCAGGATCTTGATGACAAAGGATTAAGCCTTTAACATTTTTAAGATCAGTGATTTGAGAAACTCTTTCTTGAACCTGAGCAAAAAAAGAACGACTACCGGGGTCAACAATAATATATTCATCATTATCTTTAATCAAGTATGCATTACAGCGAAAAGCTGTTTCATCATCAATCCCAAGCCAGTAAATCTCATGACCCTCATTTTTATAGAGTGGTGTGATTGTTTCTAATGTTAGTTCTTGTCCTAGATAGCTATCAATATATGAATGACTCATTAGGTGCCTTTTTAGCTGTATATTTAAGTATTTTAGAGTAAAGTAGATTAGAGGATTCTTGAGTTAACATACTTCGACTCTATTTCTACCACTTTCTTTTGCCATGTAAAGTTTTTGGTCAGCGATATTTATATATTCATTGAGAAATTTTTGATTATAATATTTTTCAGGTTTGATTTCTAAAAGACCTATACTCACAGTTGCTTTAACTTCTTGATTGTTAAAAATTTGAGAACTTTCTTCAAACTTTCTACGGATTTTCTCTAGTACTTCGTAACCTTTTGCTTTATTCATAGCAGGGAGAAGAATAATAAATTCTTCTCCCCCGTATCGAATAACCACATCTGAATTACGCGTATATTGAATCACTATATTAACGAACAATCTTAACATTTCGTCTCCGGCCACATGTCCATACTTGTCATTTAAATTCTTAAAGAAATCAAGATCACACATAGCTAAAACAAAGGTGTTGTTAGTCGCTAAAGAAATTTCGTATTGACTCTCAAAAACACTTTTAAGACCGTGTCGGTTCATCGCCCCAGTAAGAGCATCTTTTGTTATTTTTGTATTCATTAAAATGTTATCAGCAAGAGCTAACTCAGTACCAATACTAAGAGAGAGTAATTCACATTTTTCTAGATATGTAATAAGGATATGGTACTCTTCTTTGCCAATATATGCTTGTATCTTTTTTCCAAATAAATGTAGATTATCATGCATGACACAGATTGCATGATACTTTGAGTTATTGTGTATAATATTTTTACCTTCACTTATAAGCCATTTTCCAAAAGTACATTGTGATTCATTAAGTTCAGGAATAATTGTGCTATCTTCACTTTGGATTGACGATGCTAGTTGTGTAAGCCATTGAAGATGTGCTTCATAGTGCTTAATAAGGTGTCTGTCAATCAAATCAGAAATCGAATTAATACGTATCATATTGATTGAAAGAAGTTGTTTTATATATGAATGAAGATAGATATGTGCAATGCTATTATTTATCTTTTTAAAGAGAAAAATCAAACGAATAATATCATTCGTTTGTTCTTTTTCAGCCATTTTTGAGATAAGGATAGCTTTAAAATTATGCATCTCGTTAGACATGATGACATAAGGATGACCTAGAAGTACTTCATGTTTTGCAAGTTCTTCAAAGAGAGTTAAAATATTTTCTTCCTCAAAAGGTTCTGCCAAAGTGTTTAAAATATTTTTATAATGTCCCGTAAGGACAGAAACACTATTTCTTTCATCATTGAGGTGGGTTGTGTATTTATCAAAAAAATCATCAAGAAGAATATTGTTCTCTCCGTAAAAAAAACTTGAGAAATCATATAACATAAGCTTATTCCTTAGTAGTATATACTTGACTAATTGTATCCTTTCAAATATTAATACACAGCAACCCTTTTTTATTCCCATACTTAGAATAAAAGTTTTTGGTTATAATTCTAAATAAATTTAATAAAAGAGATAATAAAAAGATATGCTTCCCTTAGGTTTTGGAAAAGGTTATTTTACACTTGCAGCGATTCAAGCGTATATATCCATGCAAAAAATCTTTGCACAATTTTCTTCTGCCTTAACTCTTAGTGGAAAACCTCTTACTTTACAAATCAATTCACCACCCGCTTCTTAATCTTTAAACACCTCACTCACTAAAAATTATTATAAGATTAAGGACAAGTATGTCAAAAAATATACCATTATCATTCATTTTAGTTGCTCTTTTTAGTTCTGTAAATGCAGATCAAACAATAGAGTTAGAGCCTATAACAGTAGTTAGTGCTACTAAAACAAAACAATCTATACAAGATGTTACATCAAATATTAGTGTTATAACCAGTGAAGAGCTTGAAGAAAAACACCCTACAACTGTTCAAGAAGCATTAAGTAATTTAAGTGGAATTAGCCTAGTAAGTAATGGTGGCTTAGGTGCTAGTACATCTGTGCTATTAAGAGGAATGAATAACAGTCGAACCTTAGTGCTTATAGATGGGATTAGGTTTCAAGACCCTTCAAGTACTTCTGGAGCAAACTTTTCTCATTTAATGGCATCTGATATTGAACGAATAGAAGTTATTAAAGGTGCTCAAAGTGGTGTTTGGGGTGCTGATGCTAGTGCTGGTGTTATCAACATCATCACAAAAGACTCAAAGAAGGGACAACACGTAAGTGCAAACCTAGAATACGGTAGTTTCAATACTAAGAAATACGCGGCTTCCATCTCTCATAAAGATGAAAAACTTGACCTAAAGCTTAGTGCTAACAGAATAACGAGTGATTCTTTTAGTGTTCAATCTCCAAGAGGCGATGATGTAGACCAATATGAAGATGACACGTATGAAAATACAACTGTAAATTTCAAAGCTGGCTATGCAGTCAATAATGATATAACACTAAAATTTAATTTCACAAATATTGATGCCATCAAAGACTACGATAGTTACAATAATCCAGACGATAGTAATATGAAAAGCGATATTGACAATCAGTTATATTCACTTCAATATCTCCATACGATAGGAGAACATGACATCACTCTTAAATATGAAAATAGTCAATTCGAGAGAGATGAGATAGGGACTGTTGCTCAATTTGGAAGCGAATATGTAAAAAACTTTAATGGCGAGACTAAAAACCTTGAACTCAATGACGACTATTCTTATGCTCAAAATAGTTTTTTACTTTTAGGTGTAGGAATGAGTAGCGATGATGTAAACTTTATCAAGACTGATAGTTCTAAAACACAAAAAGAAAATGAGAACAAGTACCTCTATTCTACTAATTCAAATAAATTTGACAAAATTGTATTTACACAGAGTATTAGACATGACAATTATAATAATTTTGATGATAAAACTACAGGTAAACTTGGATTAAAATATAATCTAAACCAAGATATGTCTGTAAGTTCTAACATTGGTAGTGGATATAACGTTCCAAATATTGTTCAAGAGTTAAATCCATGGGGTGCAATCAATGAGAATCTTAATCCTGAAAATACAAAAAGTTTTGACCTTTCTTTTAACTATAAGAGTCTTGAATTAACTTACTTTTACCAAAAAATAAAAAACTTAATAGAATGGTATGACCCAGACGGTTATGGCGGTAACCCAGCTATCTATAAAAATCTTAATGGAAACAGTACTTTTCAAGGTATTGAAGCTGCTTACAGTAGAAATATTATAGAAGATCTTACATTCACTTCAAACTACACCTACTTAAGTGCAAAAGACAATGATAAAGAAGAGTTAGCAAGACGACCAAAGCATACTGCAAATCTTGGTCTTGACTATTATGGTCTTGAAGATTTACACCTTGGAGTTTACGGTCAATACACTGGTGAAAGATATGACAGAGCAAATAAACAAGGGCAGCAAACAGGAAAATATACACTCGTGAATGTTGCTGCGAACTATGATATAAATGACAAGGTAATGGTTTATGTTAAAATAGATAACTTATTTGACAAATATTACCAAGTGGTAGATGGATATGCTGCAGCTCCTTTGAGTGCTTATGTTGGATTAAAAGCTAGTTTTTAAAGGTAGATTATGAGTATAAAAACACTTCTACTAACACTACTTTTTATACTCAACCTGAGTGCTAATGAGAGGATTATCTCTCTTAGCCCATCTATCACGGAGATACTCTTCGCACTTGATAGGGGTGAAAATATTGTTGCTACAAGCTCTTTTTCTCTTTACCCAGAAAAAGCCAAAAAGATCCCTATCATCGGTGGCTATCAAAATCCTCACTTAGAAAAGGTTCTTTCTTTTTTACCCACTCTTGTTGTAGGGCAGTCTCACAACCAAGCACTCTTAGATAAACTCAAACACTTTAAAATAAAAACCCTCATGCTTGATCTAAAAAGTATACAAAACATCAAAGACTCTATCGCCACACTTGCTAAAACTACAAGCTCACTTCAAGACAAACAACTTATAACTAACATAGATAACGCTCTTCTTAAAGCTAACAAAAATGTAAACCCACATAGCGTGATGATAGTCTACGGATTACGTGAAGATTTACGTAACGCAACGTACATTGCTGGGCATAACATTTTTTTTGAAGACATCATCCACGAATGTGGAAATACAAATGCATATACTGAAAACTCAACCTCACAACCCACACTTAACTATGAAAATATTATCGCAGTAAATCCAGAGCAAGTTATCATCCTTCACTCACTTGCAACAGAAGCAAATGTAGATGTAAAAAAAGCCTTACAAAACTGGTACGACTTACCTATAAAAGCTTCACAAAATAACAAAATTTCCATAGTTGATGAAAGTTATCTTCACATTCCATCCCATCGTATAGCCCTAACCATTGAGAGACTATGTAAAGAGATGAACGATTAACGTTCACTTCTATGCTAAAATAACAAATAAAATTCCACTACAAAGAAAAACAACATGTTTGAAACTACTTTTAAAAATATAGATGACATACTTCATAAAGATGCTGGATGTGGAAGCGAACTTGATTATGTCGAACAAACCTCTTGGGTTTTGTTTTTAAAGTACCTTGATGACTTAGAAAAAGACAAACAAACAGCCGCTGAGCTTAGTGGAACTACGTACACAAATATTATCGACTTAAAATACAAATGGACTTCATGGGCAGCTCCAAAACTCCCAAATGGAAAAATCGACCATGATGCAGATACAGGTGATGATTTATCTGACTTTGTAAACAACGAACTCTTCCCTTACTTTAAAAAGTTTAAAACCAATGCAACAAGTGCAAACACTATCGAGTATAAAATCGGTGAAATCTTTAGTGAACTTAAGAACAGAATCCAAAGTGGTTATAACTTACGTGAGGTTGTCAACCACATCGATGAACTTCGCTTTCAAACACATGTAGAAAAACATGAGATGAGCCACCTCTATGAAGGTAAAATCAAGAACATGGGAAATGCTGGTCGAAACGGTGGTGAATACTACACTCCACGACCACTCATAAAAACAATCATAAAAGTTGTAAACCCTAAAATCGGCAATACTGTCTACGATGGAGCAGTAGGTTCGTGCGGTTTTTTAGTAGAAGCTTTTGAGTACTTACGCGAGAGTAAAAAACTAACAACTAAAGACATTGTAACTCTACAGAAAAATACTTTCTACGGTAAAGAGAAAAAATCACTTGCCTACATCATCGGCATCATGAACATGATTCTTCATGGTGTGGAAGCTCCAAACATCATTCACACAAACACACTTGCAGAAAACCTTTCCGACATACAAGAAAAAGACCGCTACGATATAGTTCTAGCCAACCCACCTTTTGGTGGAAAAGAAAGAGCAGAAGTACAACAAAATTTTCCTATACAAACCGGTGAAACTGCTTCACTGTTTTTACAACACTTCATCAAAATACTCAAAGCTGGCGGCAAAGCCGGTGTAGTTATTAAAAACACTTTTTTAAGTAACACTGACAATGCTTCTATAGCTCTTAGACGTGAGTTACTCTCCTCTTGTAACTTACATACTGTCTTAGACCTTCCCTCTGGAACATTTACAGGAGCTGGAGTTAAAACTGTAGTTCTGTTTTTCGACAAAGGTGTAAGTACAAAAAAAGTCTGGTTTTACTCACTTAACCTAGATAGAAATTTAGGAAAGACAAACCCTCTTAACGAAAAAGATTTAAGTGAGTTTATAACACTTCAAAAGACAAAAGCGGAGAGTGAAAACTCTTGGACTCTCAATCTAAAAGATATAGATACAAGTACGTATGATTTAAGTGCTAAAAATCCAAACACACCAGAGGAAGCTCCACTTAGAAAACCTAGTGAAATTTTAAAAGCTATGGCGGAGTTAGACAAAGAGAGTGAAGAGATTTTAAAAACTATAGAGAATTTGATATGAATGCAGAGCAAAACATAATCATCTACAACACAGCAGATGGTAAAGCTTCTGTTTCACTTTTTGCTCAAGATGGTTTAGTGTGGATGAATCAAAATCAGATAGCAGAACTTTTTGCCACCTCTGTTCCAAATATAAGTATGCATATCTCAAACATCCTTGAAGAGGGTGAAGTAGAGGGTAATTCAGTTGTTAAGGATTACTTAACAACTGCCTCTGATGGCAAAAATTATAATGTTACTTACTACTCTTTAGAGATGATTCTCTCTATAGGTTTTAGAGTACGAAGTAAACGTGGAACACAGTTTAGAATCTGGGCAAATGCTAACCTAAGCCAATACATGGTGAAAGGTTTTGTGATGGACGATGAACGTCTTAAAAACCCTAATGGCAGAGCTGATTACTTTGATGAATTTTTAGAGCGTATTCGTGACATTCGTGCATCTGAAAAACGTTTTTACCAAAAAGTGAAAGACCTGTTTGCTCTGTGTAGTGATTATGACAAGAGCGACAAAGCGACACACATGTTTTTTGCCGAGACTCAAAACAAACTCATCTTTGCAGTTACTCACATGACAGCCGCTGAGTTAATCCTCTCACGAGCGGACAAAGACTCTCCTAACATGGCGCTCACATCTTTTAAAGGTGCCGTTGTTCGTAAGCAAGATATAACAGTTGCTAAAAATTATCTCAACGAAGATGAGATAGACACACTTAACCGTTTAGTGGTCATTTTCTTAGAAACAGCAGAACTCAGAGTAAAAAACCGTCAAGATATAACAATGGACTTTTGGAAAGCAAACGTAGACAAGATGCTAGAGTTTAATGACAAAGAAGTACTCAAAGGAAATGGCTCAATTTCTCGTCCAATGATGGAGAAAAAAGTAAAAGAGATTTATGCTGCTTTTGACACAAAAAGAAAACTCCAAGATGCAAAAGAGACTGATTTAGAAGAGTTAGAAGCGGTAAAGAAACTTTTAGGTGAAGTTCGTGGCTAGTGTTTTGAGAGAGGGATGGGAAGAGAAGACATTAAAAGAAATAACTTCTCATTTAGGTGATGGACTGCATGGAACACCTAAATACACCGATAATGGCGAATACTATTTTGTTAATGGTAATAATTTAAACGATGGAAAAATTATATTTAAAGAATCTACGAAAAGAGTTTCTTTAGAAGAATATGAAAAATATAAAAAGAATTTAACTGATAGAACAATTTTAGTTTCAATCAATGGAACTTTAGGGAATGTTGCATTTTATAACAATGAAAAAATAGTACTTGGGAAAAGCGCATGTTATTTTAATTTGTGTGAGGGAATTGATAAAAATTTTATAAAATACATTCTTATTAGTCCTTATTTTTTGAGCTATGCACATAAAGAAGCTACTGGGGCAACTATTAAAAATGTTTCTTTAAAGACAATGAGAGAGTTAAAGATTAATTTACCTCCATTCCAAGAACAAAAAAGAATAGTAGCTATTTTAGATGAGGCTTTTTCTGCTACAGATAAGGCAAAAGCAAATGCGGAGTTAAATCTGCAAAATGCTAAAGAGCTTTTTGAATCTTATCTGCAAGGTATTTTTGAAAATAAAGGTACAGATTGGAAAGAAGAATCAATTAAAAATCTGACTGAACTTGTAACCAAGGGGTCTTCACCGAAATGGCAAGGAATTAGTTATGTTGATGAAGGTGGAATTTTCTTCCTTACAAGTAAAAATGTTGGTGAAGGAAAATTACTACTTAGTAATAAAAAATATTTAGAAGAAAAATTTAATGATATTCAAAAAACATCAATTTTAAAAAAAGGAGATGTTCTGACTAATATTGTTGGAGCTTCAATCGGACGAACTGCAATATATGACTTGAATGAAATAACTAATATTAATCAAGCTGTATGTTTGATGCGATGTTTACCTGAAAAAATTTATAACTATTATTTAATGTATTTACTAAATTCTCCTTTTTTTAAAAAAATATTGCATGATAACGAAGTAGATAATGCAAGAGCAAATCTAAGTTTAACTTTTTTTAAAAATTTACTTATTCCATTACCTCCATTAACTGAGCAAAAAGAAATAGTAAAAAAAATAAATCTATTTTCATCTGAAACAAAAAAACTAGAATCTATCTACACCCAAAAGCTACAAGACCTAGAAGAACTCAAAAAATCTATCTTAGAAAAAGCATTTAACGGAGAGTTGTGATGAATGAAGCAGAGACAAGAGCCGAACTTATAGACCCTAAACTTCGTGAATGTGGCTGGGGAGTTGTTGAAGACTCTTACATTTTACGTGAACGTGATGTTTGTAAAATTACAGACGGTCGTATTCAAGTTGGTGGTGGTCGTACTAAAGCTCTCATTGCTGATTATATTTTAGTCTATAAGGGTATTAAACTCGCTGTTGTTGAAGCAAAGTCTGCTGAACTAGAAGTTGGTGAAGGAGTAGCACAAGCTAAACTCTACGCCCAAAAACTTAACCTTGAAGCTACCTACTCTACAAACGGAAAAGAGATCTATAGTATCTGCCTCAAGTCTGGTGAAGAGAGTCTCGTAGAAAACTTTTTAACTCCAGAGGAACTTTGGGAAAAAACATATAGTGAGCAAAACGAATGGCGAGAGAAATTCTCTAGCGTACCTTTTGAGAGTAAAAGTGGAACATGGCAACCTCGTTACTACCAAGAGATAGCGGTGAAGAATACACTTGAAGCCATAGCTCAAAACAAAGACCGCATACTCCTCACACTTGCAACAGGAACAGGAAAAACAGCCATAGCCTTTCAAATAGCGTGGAAACTTTTTCACACACGATGGACACTCAAAAGAGACTCTAAAAGAAGACCACGCATACTTTTTTTAGCAGACAGAAACATCTTAGCCGACCAAGCCTTTAACTCTTTTAGTGCCTTTGGTGAAGACCCTATGGTACGCATTAAACCAAAAGAGATTAAAAAAAGTGGAAAGATTCCAACAAATGGAAGTATCTTTTTTACAATATTTCAGTCCTTTATGAGTGGTGAAAAAAACGAACCCTACTTTGGACAGTACCCTAAAGACTACTTTGATTTCATCATCATAGATGAGTGTCACCGTGGTGGAGCAAATGATGAAGGAAACTGGAGAGCCATTTTAGAGTACTTCGCACCTGCTGTTCAACTTGGTCTAACTGCCACTCCAAAACGTAAAGACAACGTCGATACCTATGATTACTTTGGCAAACCAGTCTATATCTACTCACTCAAAGAGGGAATCAACGATGGGTTCCTAACTCCCTTTAAAGTAAAAAGAATCAAAACAACTCTCGATGACTATACATACGTCAGCGATGACAATATTATAGAAGGTGAAGTAGAAGAGGGAAAACTCTATAAAGAAGAAGATTTTAATAAGATCATCGAGATAAAACAAAGAGAAGCCACAAGAGTAAAAATCTTTATGGACGAGGCAAACGAAAATGAAAAAACAATCATTTTCTGTGCTACACAAATCCATGCAGCCGCTGTTCGTGACTTGGTGAACCAATACAAAAAAACAAGTAAAGAAGTTAACTACTGCGTAAGAGTTACAGCAAACGATGGCGAGATAGGTGAACAGTTTTTACGAGAGTTTCAAGATAACGAAAAACTTATTCCAACTGTTTTAACAACATCCCAAAAACTCTCAACTGGAGTAGATGCTAGAAATATTCGTAACATTGTTCTTATGCGACCAGTCAAACAGATTATAGAATTTAAACAGATAGTTGGTCGTGGAACTCGTCTTTTTGATGGAAAAGAGTTCTTCACCATTTACGACTTTGTAGATGCCTACCAACAGTTTTTAGACCCTGAGTGGGACGGTGAACCAATAGAGCCAGAACCAACAACACCAAAAGAAGAAAAAACACCAAGTGAGCCTAGAGAACCCAAAGAACCGACTCAAAGAGCTACAAAAATAAAAATAAAACTCGCAGATGGAAAAGAGCGAGAGATACAACACATGATGGCAACTTCTTTTTGGAGTGCTGATGGAAAGCCCATTTCTAGCGAAGAGTTTTTGCAAAACTTGTTTGGTGAATTACCAAAGTTTTTTACAAGTGAAAAAGAGTTACGAGAGATGTGGAGTAAACCGCTCACACGTAAAACTCTTCTAGAAAAACTAGATGAAGCAGGTTTTGGAGTTGAGGAATTAAATACACTCAAACAACTTATAAATGCACAAAAAAGTGATTTGTTTGATGTTTTAGAGTATGTATTTGATGGTAATATAAAACCTATTTCAAGAACAAAAAGAGTGGATGAAGCACGAAAAAATATTTTTGCCCTTTTAAATAAAGAACAATCTGAATTTATAGAATTTGTTTTGAGTAAATACATAGAATCTGGTGTTGAAGAACTCGCACAAGATAAACTTCCAATTTTGCTTGAAAATAAATACCAATCACTTGAAGATGCAAAAGAAATCTTAGGTGAAGTAGCAAGCATTAGCTCTTTGTTTATTGAATTTCAAAAATATTTGTATATGCAAGAAGTAGCCTGATTTGATTGAGCTAAAAAATGTATCGTGTTCGTTTGATGATAAAACAATCCTCAAAAACATTAACCTCAAAATAAACAATCATCTCAGTATTCTTGGTGCCAATGGAAGTGGGAAAAGTACTTTAGCTAAGGCTATCTCTGGACTTATTCATTTTGATGGTGAAGTAAGTATAAACGCTAAAAATCTTCAAGACATAAATTTAATGCAACGTGCGAAAAGTATCTCTTATATCCCAGCAAAACTTGAAGTGTATGATCCTTACATAAATGTTGAAGAGTTTGTTTTACTTGGACGCTTTCCTCATAAAAAGAGTTTTTTTAACTACTCTTCTAAAGATGAAAAAATTGCCCAAGGAACCTTAGAGTTTTTGCGTATTGCTCACTTAAAAAAGCATACACTCCACTCACTAAGCTCTGGTGAACAACAGCTAACACTCATTGCTCAGGCACTTGCACAACAAAGTGAAGTTATCATCTTTGATGAACCAACAGCGAACTTAGACCCTCATAACTCTAAAGTCATTGCACAGCATATAAAAGGCTTAAAAGATTATCATCAAATTATTCTCATAACACATGACATACATCTTGCATCTTTTATAGATAGTCCTGTTGTTTTCATAAAAAACCAAGGTGCGACTTTACATGAGAATGATTTTTTTGAAGAAGCGACACTTGGGAAACTTTATGAGGTAGAGTTTAACTCTTTGGTGGTGAAGTATGATTAAGTTAGCTATTTGGTTTTTACTGCTTCTTACTCTTTTTGCTTCACCATTCATTGGAGCGGTAGATCTTAACTTCGCAGAAATACTTACAGCAGACTCTTTAAGCTCTCAAATATTTTTAGACCTACGAGTGCCAAGAGTTCTATTTGCGTTTTTTGCAGGTGTGATTCTCTCATTAAGTGGACTTTTGTTTCAAACTCTTTTTCGTAATGCTTTAATGACTCCCTACACTTTAGGAATCTCAAGCGGAGCAGTTTTAGGTGCAGGAATCGCGATTAAGCTTGGACTAGGAAGTTTAATCTTTGGCATAGCTGCTATTTCAGTATTTGGCTTTTTAGGTGCTATCTTCACCGTTTTTTTACTTGTGTATCTCTCCCAGTTTTTAAAAAGTTCTCAACATGAGTCGCTCTTACTTTTAGGAATTGCTCTTTCACTTTTTTATACTTCTAGTTTGATGATTATCTTTTACCTTGGCGATGCAATTGAGAATGATATGCTCATACGCTATACAATGGGTTCGCTGTCTGTAATTGGTTGGAACCATCCTATTTTTCTTGGAGCTATTGCAGTATTTTTATTTTTAAGTTTGTACCTTTATAAGTATGAGTTACAGCTTTTAAGTATCTCAGATTCTCAGGCTACACTCAAGGGAATCAACACAAAAAAAGTTACTCTCACTCTTTTAATCATTTCATCTTTGGGTATTGGAGTGCTTGTAAGTATTAGTGGACCTATTGGGTTTATTGGGCTTATTGTACCTCACATAGTTACTAAGCTTCATCCGAGTACCGTAGATAAACGTATTTTTAGTACCGCTCTTTTTGGTGGATTTTTTCTTGTTTTTTGTGACACAATCACAAGATCCATAACAACACAAAGTGAACTCCCCATTGGGATTATTACCGCACTCATTGGTGGACCATTTTTTATCTATCTTATCATTACAAAAAGTAAAAGATGACATTTCAAGAACAAGATTCACAAAAACTTTTAGAAATCATCAAAGCAAGACGTGATGTCCGTGGAAACCGTTTTGTAAATACTCAAGTAGAAAAAGAAAAATTAGAACTCATTTTAGAAGCCGCCATTTCTGCTCCATCTGTTGGCTATTCACAGCCTTGGAAGTTTATTGTCATAGAAGATAAAAATATCAAAAATGAGATTTTGGAAAACTTCGAAACTGAAAATAATAAAGCACAAGAGATTTTTAAAAATAAAGAGCTTTATGCTAAGCTAAAATTAGAAGGTATAAAAGAAGCACCTGTAAATATTGCCGTTTTATATGAACCCAGTGGTGAAGAAATACTTGGAATGACCAGCATGCAAAAAATGGGTGAATACAGTGTTGTTTGTGCCATCCAAAACATGTGGTTAATGTCGAGAGCCTTAAATATAGGTTTAGGTTGGGTAAGTATACTAGATGAAAAAAAAGTGCTACAAACTTTAGATGCTCCAAAAAATTCACAACTCATTGCCTACTTGTGCATAGGTTATGTAGATAAATTTTATGAAGAGAGCGAACTTAAAACTCTTGGTTGGAAAGACGAGAAATTATTGTCTGAGTGTATAACATATAAATAAAAGGATACTAAATGTCACAAATATCAAGAAGAGGCTTTATGAAAACTGCCCTAGCTATGGGTGCTTTACCTTTAGTTGCAAATGAGTCAAAAAAAGAAAATACTTTAAAAGTTATTCACATTACAGACTCACATATGGACTTGGCAGATACTGCTAGTGTAGAAGCGATGGAACTTATGGCTGAGTTTATTAACAAAGAATACAAAGACCTAGACTTTGTCCTTTTTGGCGGAGACAACTTTAACAATAATGTCGCTGGAAATAAGGATGCATTAAAATTTAAAGAGATTATAGACAAACTGCACTGTCCAGCACTACTTGTAAGAGGAAACAAAGAGTCTTCACCAAAGCCAAAGGGCGATAGCATCAACCTAGATGAGTTTAAAAATATGTTTCTTGAAGATAAATCACTTCTAGTAGATGGAAGAGATTGGCTTTTAGAAAAAAATGGTTACTTGATTCTAGGTCTTGATAGCTGTATAGAAAATGCGAACAATGGTTTATACACTAAAGAAACGATAGCTTTTGCTAAAAAAGCTCTACAAAGTAAAAAACCGACAATCATCCTTAACCACCACCCATACACAAACTACTGGAAAGGGACTGAGGCAAATGACATTCACAAGTATGTACTTAACAACACGGATGAAGTTCAAAAAGAGCTTTTCTCATTTTCAAATCTCATACTCACTCTCTCCGGTCATAAGCACATTGATTCGGTAAAAGAACTACACGGGACAAAAGCCATCGTAACAAGAGGCTTTGTAAGACCTCTAGACTTAGATATGTACCCCATGCGTTATGTAGAGATAAACAATGTCCAAATTAGTGAAAAACTGATTTATACTTCATAAATATTAATTGATTAATACCTTGAATTTGTAAACTTAAAATCAGTTATAATCTATGAAATTTTAAGGGTATAGTTAATGACAATAACACAAATCGAAAACAACATCACAGAATTGTTAAAAAACTTTTCAAAAGATGATTTTGTTTTTGATTTCCTTCTCGCTTATGGTGAAAGAAATGCAACTATAACTCGACTAAAAAAGAGCGATTTAAATCAGCTTGAAACGAACGGTGAAGTAACTCTACGAAAAAAGTTATTTTTCAAAGAGAGTGAAACACAACTCCATGGAACAATTGACACTCTTATAACTAACTCTCTTACTCACAAACAAAAAACTAGATTTATCATAGTTAGTGATTACAAAACACTTCTCGCATACGATACTAAGACTACAGATACATTAGATATAAAGCTTGATGATTTAGCAAAGCATTATGATTTCTTTTTACCCTTAGCAGGTATGGAAAAATCGGCCCATATAGATGAAAACCCAGCAGATGTAAAAGCGTCAAATAAACTAGCAAAACTATATGATGAGATACTAAAAAACAACCCTACGCAAACCCATGAAGAGGTTCATGCGCTTAACGTATTTTTAACTAGACTTTTATTTTGTTATTTTGCAGAAGATTCAAATATTTTTGAAGACAATATATTTACCGACTCTATAACTTCACATACACAAGTTAATGGAAGTGACATAGATGTTTATTTGAGAAGATTATTTGGTGTGTTTAATACAGCCGATAAAGACAGAGAAGATTCATTGCCTCACTATTTAAGAGCTTTTCCTTATGTAAATGGTGGGTTATTTAGAGATACGTACCCAGTACCTCACTTCACCGAAAAGTCAAGAAACATCATGCTTGAAATTGGTAAACTTAATTGGTCGGCTATTAACCCAGATATATTTGGTTCGATGATTCAAGCTGTTGTTACTCCTGAGCATCGTGGCGATATGGGTATGCACTACACATCTGTTCCAAACATCATGAAAGTTATACAGCCACTTTTTTTAGATGAGCTTTACGAGGTTTACGAAAAAAGTAAATCGAGTAAGAAAAAACTTCAAGATTTAATGAAAAGAATTACAAACCTAAAAATATTTGACCCTGCTTGTGGTAGTGGTAACTTTTTGATTATTGCCTATAAAGAGCTTCGACATTTAGAGATGAAAATACTAAATGCCCTTGATGATTTGTCTTCTCAAAAAAGCTTTGTATTTAGTGAGATAAAGCTAACTCAGTTTTATGGAATAGAGTTAGATGACTTTGCCCATGAAGTAGCCATACTATCTCTTTGGTTGGCCGAACATCAGATGAATCTAGAGTTTTACAGAGTTTTTGGAAGAACTTCACCATCTTTGCCTCTTCAAGATGGTGGAAATATTATTCATGGGAATGCTACAAGAGTTGACTGGGAAGTTGTTTGTCCTAAAGTGGATGGGGATGAGATTTATATACTTGGGAATCCGCCTTATTTAGGCTACAGCGAACGAAAAAAAGAACAAAAAGATGATATGAATTTAGTGTTTGACGGGATAGGTAATGTTAAAAGATTAGATTATATTGCTTGTTGGTTTAAAAAAGCAACAGATTACATATGTAAAATTAACTCAAAGTATGCATTTGTATCAACTAACTCTATTTCTCAAGGAGAACAAGTAAGTTTGATTTGGCCTTATATTTTTTCAAACAATCAAGAAATTAATTTTGCACATAAATCATTTCATTGGACAAACAATGCAAAAGGAAATGCTGGTGTGACGGTTGTAATAACTGGAATTAGAAATATATCAAATGATAAAAAATATCTATATGAAGATACTATTAGAAGTCAAGTAACTAATATTAGTCCATATTTAATCCAGACTAGTAATATAATTATGCAGCAAACAAAAACTTCAATTTCTAATCTCCCAGAAATGCAACTTGGAAGCAGTAGCATAGATGGTGGTCATTTGATTTTAAGTCTTGAGGAAAAAAATTCATTTATTGATGCTAACCAAAATTCAAAAATATTTATTAAACAATTTATAGGAGGAGCAGATTTTTTAAGAGGAATCAAAAGATATTGCTTATGGATTGATGATGATAAAGTCGAAGAAGCTAATAATATAGTAGAGATTAAAAATAGAATTGATAAATGCTATGAATATAGAAGTAATGCTGGTAGAGATGCGAAAAAAGCAGCAGGTGTACCATATAGATTTTTTTATAGAAAATATAAAGATACAAGTGCGATTATTTTACCTATGACTAGTTCTAGTAGAAGAGAATATTTACCAATAGGATTTTTAAATAGTGGTGCAGTTGTAAATCATGGTATATTTATCGTATATGACTCAGAACCATATATATTTGGTATATTATCATCAAAGATACACTTTATATGGATGTCAATAACTAGTGCTAGAATGAGAAATGACTATCGATATTCTGTTAATTTAACATATAACACTTTTCCGTTTCCAAACATAACAGACAAACAAAAAGAAGAGTTAACTAAACTCGTATTTAACATCCTAGATGAAAGAGAACAACACTCAGGAAAAACATTAGCACAACTCTATGACCCAGATAAAATGCCACAAGACTTAAAAGAAGCTCACCATCAACTCGACCTAGCTATAGAAAGATGCTACAGAAAAAAACCGTTTAAAAGTGATGAAGAAAGACTGGAATATCTTTTCAAACTTTATGAAGAGATGATAGAGAAAGAAAAAAGCATTACGAAATGACATATTTTTTAACAAAATTAATTTTAAATGCTATAGTATTGAAAAATATTTAGGATAGCCATTTATGGATAAGCAACGCACAAGTACACTAAAAGAGCAAGCGGTCATATATAATGATGGTGAATTAGAATTAAAAATTTCAGTAAATAGTGAGAGCGTTTGGCTTACTCAAAAACAACTGTGTGATATATTTGCTAAAGATCAAAGTGTTATTAGTAGACATATAAACAATATTTTTAAAGATAATGAAGTGGACGAAAAAAGCAATATGCAAAAAATGCATATTGCTCCTTCAGATAAACCCGTAAGCTTTTATAGTTTAGATATAGTTTTAGCTGTAGGCTATAGAACTAACTCCTCAAAAGCTATAAAATTTAGACAATGGGCGACATCTGTTTTAAAACACTACATCCAAAATGCTTATGTGGTAAATACTGATAAAATAAGCCTTGAGAGCTTTATCTCTCTAGAAAATGATGTGTCAGTTTTAAAAAATGAAATGGGAGATATTAAATCACTTATTCAAAACAATAAACTAGAAGTTACACAAGGTATATTTTATGATGGACAAGTGTATGATGCGTATATATTTGTATCTGATTTAATTAAAAAAGCAAGTAAAAGTATTGTACTTATTGATAACTATATAGATGATAGTGTACTAACACTGTTATCAAAAAGAGATGCAGATACATCTTGTGTGATTTATACAAAAAGTATTACAAAACAGATAAAACTAGACCTTGAAAAACACAACTTACAATATCCAAAAATAGAAGTTAAAAAGTTTGGAAATTCACATGACAGATTTTTAATACTTGATGAAGAAGATGTATATCATATAGGGGCTAGTTTAAAAGACCTAGGTAAAAAATGGTTTGCATTTTCAAAGTTTGATATACAAGCATTTGATATTTTATCTAAGCTCGCAAAAGGAAAATAATGCCAAATTTAGTAGACGTAAATTATGAACAGACTGGAAAAAGTAAATCTACCAATGAGTTTGGTATGCGAGAGATGCAAGCAAAAGCTTACGAGCAAAGAGATGCACCTTACTTACTTTTAAAAGCACCTCCAGCTTCTGGAAAATCAAGAGCTTTAATGTTTATAGCACTTGATAAACTCAGAAATCAAGATATGAAAAAAGTGATTGTAGCTGTTCCAGAACGCTCTATTGGTGGGTCATTTTCTAGTACTGACTTGAAACAGTTTGGTTTCTTCGAAAATTGGGAAGTAAATGAAAAGTACAATCTTTGTACAACAACTGACAACAAAAGTACAGTAGAATCATTTAAAGAGTTTCTAGAGAGTGGTGAAGAGATTTTAATCTGTACACACGCTACATTACGCTTTGCCTTTGAACAACTTGATGAATCAAAATTTAACAATACCCTTTTAGCTATAGATGAATTTCACCACGTATCAGCAGATACAGAAAATAAACTCGGTGAAGTATTAAGAAATATCATCGAAAAATCATCCGCAGATATTATCGCTATGACTGGTTCATACTTTCGAGGAGATAGTGTTCCTGTTTTACTCCCTGAAGATGAAGCGAAATTCACTAAAGTTACGTACAACTACTATGAGCAATTAAATGGTTATGAGTATTTAAAATCTCTTGGTATTGGCTATCACTTTTACCAAGGTCAATACACAAGTGCTATAGATGAAGTACTCGATACTGATAAAAAAACTATCTTACACATACCACATCCAAATATGGGCGAATCTACCAAAGACAAACATAAAGAAGTAGATACTATTTTAGATATTATCGGAACTGTTGAGTCTGTCACAGAGGATGGGATTCTTATAGTAAAAAGAAAAACTGATGGAAAACTCTTAAAAGTTGCAGACCTAGTAAATGACAACAAAAAAGAGAGAGATAAAATCATCACTTATCTAAGAAATATTAACAGTGTTGATGATATGGACTTAATTATTGCTCTTGGTATGGCAAAAGAAGGGTTTGACTGGCCTTACTGCGAACATGCCTTAACTGTTGGGTACAGAGGTTCTCTTACAGAAATCATTCAAATTATTGGTCGTGCAACAAGAGATAGTGAGAATAAAACTTCCTCACAATTTACAAACCTTATAGCCCAACCTGATGCAAACAATGATGAAGTGAAACTATCCGTAAACAATATGTTAAAAGCCATAACTTCATCACTTTTAATGGAACAAGTTTTAGCTCCTAGCTTTAAATTTAAAACACGATTTGAAAATGATACAGAACCATCAAAAAAGGGTGAACTTAAAATTAAAGGTTTTAAAAATCCTACAAGTGCAAAGGTTAATGATATTATCCAAAGCGATTTAGATGATTTAAAAGCCACCATACTTCAAGATGAGCAGATGATAAAAGCAATGCCTGGGAATATAGAACCAGAGGTTATAAATGAAGTTCTCATACCTAAAATAATTAAGGTGAAGTATCCTGATCTTAATGAAGAAGAAGTAAAAGAATTAAGTCAGTATGTAGTTGTTGATAGTGTGGTGAAAAATGCAACCACTAAAACAGATGGAGATAAACAATTTATACGAATGGCTGGTAAATTCATTAATGTTGATGATTTGCATATTGATTTAATCAATAGTATAAATCCATTTCAAAAAGCTTTTGAAGTTTTATCTAAACAAGTCACAACTGGCGTGTTAAAGCTGATTCAAGAGTCTATAGAAGTAACTCGGATTAAAATGAGTGAGGAAGAAGCAGTGATTTTATGGCCTAAAGTCAATCGATTTGTTCAAGAGCATAAGAGACATCCAGATATTAACTCAGCAAACCAAAAAGAAAAAAGACTTGCAGAGTGTATTATTTATTTAAAAGAAGAAACGAGAAAACAAAGAAATGGATAAAAAAAAGATACTCGATGATATTCTTGCTAATGATCCCTTTGGATTATTAGATAGTAAAGCGAAAAACCCAATTATCACAGAAGAGGATAGATTAGTATCTTCATTTGAAGATGTTAATGACTTTTATGAAAAAAATGGATGTGAACCTAAAAAATCTACTGATATTAATGAAAGAAGTTTGTTCTCACGTTTACAAGGGATGAGAGATACTCCGACTAAACGAAACCTTTTAAAAAAGTATGATAAATTCAACTTACTCAGTGGTGAAGATATTTTAGAAATTAATTCAATTGATGATATATTTAACAATGATGCATTGGGTCTCCTTGAAAATGACGCAGAAGATATTTTTACTCTCAAACATGTTCCGAAAGTAGATAAAGACAGAAAAAATGTAGATTATCTTTCAAGAAGAAGCCCTTATAAAGACTTTGCTACGTATGAACCTATATTTATTCAATGTCAAAAAGATTTAAAATCTGAGACAAGAGAACTTGAAAAATTTACAGAGGAATCTTTAAAGGAAGGTAATTTTTTTATTTTAAAAAATGTACTCGTTTATTTAAAAGAGATAGGAGAACGTACAAAAGATAAATATCATAAAGTGAATGCAAGAACAACTCTTATATTTGAAAATGGAACATACTCAAACATGTTACTTCGTTCTCTAACAAGAATACTCTATGACGGTGGTTATGTCGTTAGTGAGCGTAAAGAAATAGCTCCTCAAGAAATTACATCTGAGGACAAGCAAAATGGTTACATTTACATAGTAAGTTCATTAAGTAATGATGATAGGATATCAACAAAAAGTAACTTATTTAAAATAGGATTTTCCACAACAGAAGTTGAAATAAGAATCAAAAATGCAAAAAAAGACCCAACCTATTTAATGTCAGAAATTCAAACTGTGGCATCTTATGAAGTTTATAATGTAAATCCTCACAAGCTAGAACAGCTAATACATAAGTTCTTTTCAAACACTTGTTTAGACATAGACATTGTAGATGAAAAAGGACGTATTCATCGACCTAGGGAATGGTTTGTCGCCCCATTAGATGTTATTGAAGAAGCCATAGATCTCATTATCAATGGTAAAATCATTAACTATCATTACAATGAACTTAGCGAACAAATTGAACTGAAGTAAAAACAAAAGGAAAAAAACATGAGCTACACACAATGGTTTGAAGAACACGCTAACAAACATAAAGTTATCGTTAGCAAACTTCAAAAACAAAACTATACAAAAGAGCAAATCATAGAGTATTTTGATTTTGACTCTATGGTCGAGAATGAGCCAGAATTTTGTCCACTTTACGTTGACAATAAAAAATGCCACGATATGGAGTCTTTAAACTGCTACCTTTGCGCTTGTCCGAATTTTCGTTTTGACGATGCTGGGATTAAAAAAGTAGGGGAAAACACGCAGTACAGTTTTTGTGGCATAGAATCTAAAGATGGTTCACAAGGTGTCTATGGAGATAAAATCCACCAAGACTGCTCAAAATGTGGCGTTCCCCACCATACAGCGTATGTTGAAAAAAACTTTGACTTGGACTGGAAAGTTGCTATGAAGAAGTGTAAATTATAAATGGGTGTAGTTACACAGGTATCTTTAGGTAAAGTCAACTCTCTCTTTCCTTCCTACGGCTTTACCAAGCTAGAGCCAACGCTCTCAGGGATTATAGATACTACCTACATTGCTCACACGAAAACTTCTTCTTACATACTAAAAAAGTACGAGAGAGATATTCCACAAAAAATAGCCCAAGACACTAAACTTCTTAATGAACTCAATGCCAAAGGTTTAAACGTTCCAATCTGTCTTGCACAAAATCAGGGCTGGTACCTATACAAAAAACTCAAAGGCTCACAGCCTAAGTATGTAAAGAGTTACCACATACAAGCCTTAGCAAGATTCTTAGCAAAACTGCATTGTACGATGGCTACATATAAGTGTACATCCAACCAGATTATAGAAGAAGAAGTTTTAACAGCCCTTCGCTATACAAAAGAAAACTACTTTGGGTACTACAAACGACTTGAGTTTTTAAAGCATTTTAGCTTAAAACCCGATGCGTGCATACATGGAGATATTTTTAAAGATAACACCATTTTTGATGGAAAAAAAATTGGAGTCATTGATTTTATAGATAGCTCTTGTGGAACCTTTGCTTATGACGCGGCAGTTGCTTTAGTTGGGTTTGATGCGAGAGTTCACCATCAGTACTTTATCAATCTTTTTTTAAACACTTACAATCAACATGCACCAAAAAAGATAACTAAAAAACGACTTCTCTACAAAATGAAAGTTGCTTCTCACTTTTATGCACTTAAGCGTGTATATACCTACAAAAACACTTTTCGAGCACAAGAGCTGTTGGGGTGAAACATGGTGCAAACATTTATAAGTATGCAAAAAAACTCACATGTGATTCTTCTGAGATTATAGACTTTTCATCAAATATAAATAGTTATATTCCTGATATTAACATTTCTCTTACAAATGAAATGTTGGTGAAGTATGGCGACAGTAGTTACAAAAATCTCAAAAACGCCATAGCTACAAAATACCAAATCAAGAAAAAACAAATAGCTCTTTTTAATGGTGCTACCTCAGCAATATTTGAGCTGTTTAAATCACTCAAAGAAACAACAGTCTATCTCTATGCCCCTCTTTATGGAGAGTACGAAAAAGCAGCAAAACTTACAAATAAAAAGATTATAAAAATCAATCGTTTTGAGAAAATGAGAGAAGAACCAACAAAAAATTCTATTGTTGTGTTTGTTAATCCATCTACTCCAGATGGAAAATACTATCATCTAGAGCACTTGTTTAGCATGTGGAGCAAACACAAATGCACAGTGATTGTAGATGAGTCATTCTTAGAGTTTGAAAGTTTAAAACCCGTAAGAAAGAAAATCAATAATTACAATAAACTCTATATAGTCCAATCTTTTACAAAGTTTCATTGTTGCGCTGGAGTTCGGGTGGGTGCTTTGTTTTCTCATAAGTCCAACATCAAAAGATTCACTTCACCACTATGGCACCTTTCTTCTTTTGATACAGCATTCTTAACTCAAAGACTCCAAGACAGTACTTTTAACAAAGAGAGTAAAGAACTTCATAAAGTGCACAAAAAAGAACTATTTGACATTCTCAAAAGCTCAAATCTATTTACTAAAATCTATAAAAGTGATACAAATTTCTTTCTTGTAAAATCAAAAAAAGCTCAAATAATTTTCCAGTACCTTTTAGAAAAAAAGATCTTAGTACGAACATGTGATAGTTTTGATTTTTTAGATAAAAATCATTTACGATTTGCAGTAAAAGACAGTACTGCTCATGACTCGCTTAAAAAAGCTTTTCAAAGGATTTAAGGAAGTACGTGTTTCAAATCATCACGCCATTTTGGGTGGTGAAAATGAAGTCTACGATCACAAGAATTAGAAACTACAGAAGTATCAAGCTTAATGGTACCAATCTTGTTCCAGTCCTTTTTCCCATCTATAATTTGGCTTGCAACGTTGATAGAAAACTGGAGTACTTCACCATCTGTAATCTTTAACTCATCCCGAAAATCATCAGCATTTTTTTGTGAATCTTGTCCTTGTATCATCATCCATTTTGGCGTAATAATATTTGTACTGTTACCCTCTCCTAAATAAGAAATCTCATAGAGTTGTCTTATAGTTGGATGTGAATCTACCTTAGAAAAGGTATGTGATACTTTAAGTGTATAGAGCATATGCTTTATAACTTCAGGCGTTATACTCACTTCTGGTTCATTTGTAAGCTCCACTTGTGCGTAAGAAGATGCTTTTGTTCCACCTAAATCATCGACAAGGAAAAAGTTAGCGCTGTCTTCATGGTTCATCTTGTCTGGCTTTGTTGTAGGAAAAAGTTTGCCTGCAAATCCAAAAGCTCTTGTCTTATTACTTTTTGTATTAGACATTGCTGTTGAGGCTCTTGCTATTATGAGAGCTTTACTTTTGTTTTTAAAGTAACCACCATAAACATTCTCAGTGTCTATCTCCCAAACACCTTTAAAACATATCCCGTTTGGGTGGGCTAACTTATTAAAAGGTTTTAAAATATCGTTATGGTCATCTAAGGTTCTTTGTGCATTTTCTAAAATTTTGTTTTTTTTAAGTGTTGAAAGCTTAAAAAATGAGATTTTATTTTGAGGTAAGCTTTCCAATGGATCAGAAATTACCTCCCCCCATACCTCGTTAAAAGTGACATTTTGAGCTTCTTTTTCTTGAGACAATGGTACCTTACCCGTGCAGTTTGAAAAAGCGAACAGTAGTAGTAAAAATGATAATAACTTCATTTGGAATCCTTTAAGAGTACAACGGATAGTCTTGCATAACTCCATTGTATAGCACATACAATAACAAGTCAAATAAAATAGTATAATAAGACTATGGAAAATAGAAACATTACACTCACAAACGACAACCTAGAGAACTTAGAAAACTTTGCTGAAGTACTCAAAAAAGATACAAGCACAATGATTAATGAAGCCCTAGAGGACTACTTTATAAATGCTCAAAAAAAGCTTTTAGAGAAAAAGCTTGAAGATGAAAATTCAATGACTAACCTAGACTTTGATGAGTTTTGGAATGATGTGGACGTTTAAATATTTCTACAATACCCATTGAGCATGACATATAGTCATATTAATAATATAAAAGCACTATTTCCGATAAAATAACTCAGCTAAAATCATTTAGGATTTACAGTTAAAGAGACTCGTGCACATTACAGATTAAAAGAAGAACTGCATAATTTCATACACTAAATCTTAACTATTTTTTTGATTGCTCCCAATCTATTAAAAACTTTTTCAACTCTTCCAATGAAAGAGCTTCACTATATAAGTATCCTTGAGATAAATGACACGACAATTTATGGAGTTCATCTTCTTGTTCTATTGTCTCAATTCCTTCAGCTATAACACCAATATCTAAACTCTCAGCCATAGACATGATAGTTTTAACAATTATTTTATCTTCTTTAATATTCACAATACCATCAATAAATGATTTATCTATTTTTAAAAATGAGATTGGAAATTTTTTTAAATAGCTTAATGATGAATAGCCTGTTCCAAAGTCATCTATTGATATTTTTATTTTTTTCTCTGTCAATTTTTCCATCATATAGATAGCTCTTTGTACATTTTCCATAATAAGACTTTCTGTAATTTCAAGTTCTAAGTTACTTATATTAAAATTATATTTAGCCACATTGTCCAATATTTTTTCAACAAGTCTTTCATCCTCAAATTGTTTTGAAGACAAGTTTACTGCTACATTAAGTTCAGGATAGTTACTTTCGTTTAACTCTTTAATCTCTTGCATAGCTTTGTTAAGTATTTGCTCGCCTAACTCATGGATAAGTCCACTATCTTCTGCAATATCAAGAAAATATATAGGCGATAAAACACCTAGTTCAGGATGATTCCATCTTGCGAGAGCTTCAACCCCAACAACAATTCCAGTTTCTGGATTAATTTTTGGTTGATAGTATGGAATAACGGATCCATCAGATAAGGCTTTTTTTAGTTCTAACTCTATAGTACGTTTTTTAACACTCTCATTGTGCATGCGTGGTTCAAAAAACTGGTATTTACCTCTTCCTTTATGTTTTGCTTTATACATTGCTAAATCTGCTGCTTCAACAAGAGAATCAATACCTTGCATCTCTTGTGTAAAAAATGCTATGCCTATACTAGAGCTTATAACAATCTCATGATTTTCTATAGTATATGGTTTAGATAACTCATCTATAATATTTTGAGCGATAAATTGTATACTATTTTTTTTAATGGGTGAAGCTAGTACAACTGTAAATTCATCACCTCCTATACGTGAAACTGTATCCGATTTTCGTACCAAATCTTTTAGCCTTTTTGCTACAGCTATAAGAAGTTCATCTCCAACTATATGACCATAACTGTCATTTACTTTTTTAAACATATCTAAATCAAGAAACAAAAGTGCACCATCACTTTTATTTCGAATAGCAATATCTACTTCATGTTTCAATATATTTTTAAATTGAATTCTGTTAGTTAATTGAGTTAGTGGGTCAGTATACGCTATCTCTTGAAGTTCTTCTTGATGATTTTTTTTGAGTGTAATATCACTAAATACTGCAACATAATTTTTTACTAAGCCACCAGGACCTCTTACCGTAGTGATAGTTATATCCTTAAGGAAAACTTCACCATCTGCTTTTCTATCCCAGATTTCACCCTTATAAACACCATTTTCTAATACTTGTTTCCATAAATTCTTATAAAACTCTTTGCTGTGTTTTCCCGATTTGAATTTTTTTGGTTTTGCACCAATAACCTGATCTCGTTTAAAGCCTGTAAGATGTAAAAATGCTGGATTAACATCGATGATAGTAGTATTTAAATCAGTAATCATTACAGCTTCTGAAATAGACTCTATAACTTCTTTAGAAAGCTGCACTTTGTCTTCATACATTTTTTGTTCTGTAAGATCAGTAACAATAGCAACATATTGTTCTTGTTCATTTAGCATCATTTTCTGTACTTTTGCTTCTACAAAATACTCGCTACCGTCTTTTCGTGTATGCTTAGTATTAAAAATTTTAAATTCACTACTAGAAATATATTTTGTAAAATTATTTTCATCATACTCAAGTTTAACATTCCATGGGTGTAAATCGACTATCTCCTCAAGAGAATATCCCAAGTTATGTTGCGCTTGCTTGTTAATGTATATAAATTTAAAACTAATGGAATCAAAAACATATATTTCATTAAAACTATTATCTACAATCGTACCAAGAGTACTTAGTTGATTTTCAAGGTTCTTTTCTAAGCTTTTATCTAAGTATACTGCCATAACTGAGTTATTACTTAGTCTAGAGATTTCATTCTCTCGCCATCCACTAATGCGACTATCTTTATAATATTCTGTTTTATAAGTTTCCGTCTTACCGCTGTAATAAACTTTTTTCAAAAGCTCAAAGATACCAAACTCTCTTGCAGAAGGAAAAACATCTAAAAGATATTTTCCAATTACTTTCTCACGTTTTATATTTTCAGTTGATTCAGCAAGAGTATTAAAATCAACAAAAATAAAATCATCTTGTTTTTCATCATATGTATAAATAGCAATACATACAGGTATATTATTAACATTAAAAGAGTGTTTCATGATATATACTACTCCTGAATTATAATTTTTATTTATAATATGATAAGATAGAAACCCATAATTTCAACTTAGAAATATTATTTAAATTGACTTAGCTTTAGTATCTTTACAAATTAAACTATCTTTGAAACAACATCCACTATAATTCAAGTATTAGAATATTTGGAAAATGCACAGAAAAAGCTCTTAGAAAAAAACTCTCAAACAAATTTAAACTTTGATGAATTCTGGGATGATGTGGAGATTTAAATTCATCCCTAGCTATAAACACTAAAGAGGTGCGTTATCTATTACACTCAGTCCTTCATTCACATTAAAAATTTTAGCTCTGATATTAGCATACCCGAAAGCTTCTAACCGTTTAGTATGTTTGTCTAAGTATCTGTTTGCATCTTCAAGGTTATCAAACAAGTAAACTCCCCCAGCTTCTTTAGCCTCTTCATTTTCCGTCCATATCTTCCATACTAGACCTTCTTCTGTTGCTATGTCTTTCGCTAAGTCAGTAAATGCCTCCGTAAATTCTTTCTTAAATGGTCCTGTATGTGGGAAATCCACTTGTAATAAATATTTCATGTTATACTCCTGAATGTTTTTATATACGTAGTATAATACGAATTATCTAATGAAAATTCATGAGTACTCAAAATCAATTCAATCACAAAAAAAGCTGTAAAATCTAATGATGAAAAAAAACTCTCACTTAAACTCCCTAAGTATATTCGGTACAAGTTCTGACGCTGGAAAGTCTACGCTTTCTTTTGCCATTCCTCAGTACTTTGCGGCAGAAGCTATTGGGATGAAAACTCTCAAATGAACTTGGACTTTGATGAGTTCTGGGATGATGTGGAGATTTAAACTTACTTAGATTTAAATATTTTCAATTGATTATACTATATATGCTATAATATTTTCAATCAATTGAAAAGGTATACAATGCAAAAACTTATAGAATTATCAAATTTATACTTTTCACTTCCAACCCCTACATTTAAAAGATACCTATTTGACAAGATAGATTTTAAATCTAAACTCATTGGGATTTTGGGTCAGAGAGGAGTTGGAAAAACAACTCTTATCAAACAAGTAGCCCAAAATTATAAACTCTCACAATCAAAAATGCTGTATATAAGTGCAGACAACATTACAAATAGTTTAAGTGAAATCGCTATAGAGTTCAGTGCTTTAGGCGGTACACTACTTATAATAGATGAGATTCACAAAGCGGACAACTTTGCTCTTGAACTTAAAACCATCTATGATTTTGTAGATATAAAAGTAATATTTTCAGGTTCTTCAGCCTTAGAGATAGAAAACTCAAAAGTTGATTTAAGCCGAAGAGCATTGTTTTATGAACTTCATTCTCTTTCTTTTAGAGAGTTTATAGCTATAAAATTTGAGATAGATTTACCAGTTTTAGAACTTGATAATATTTTAAAAAATCACCAAGATATAGCAAATAGTGTAAAAAAAGAATTTAAGCCTCTAGAATACTTCAAACTGTACCAAGACTTTGGAACATATCCATTTTTTACAGAGGGTGAATTAGGTTACAACTTAAGACTAAACGAGATAATAAATATCATTTTAGACAGTGAAGTTGCTTCCATCTACAACGTAGACAGCGACAAAATCAACATCATAAGAAAACTACTTCACCTACTCTGCGCAAGTGTTCCAGTAGAGTTAAACATCCAAAACCTAGCAAAAGAAGCTGGCATAAGTCGAAACACACTCTACTCCTACCTTTACTACCTACAAAAAGCCAACCTTTTAGAGATAATCGGAGCAAATTTCAAAAATAAAAAGCTCTTAAACAAACCAGACAAAATCTACTTAGAAAACATAAATCTGTACAATATCTTGTGTTCTGATAAAAACAGCCCAAGTATGAGAGAAAGTTTTTTTATATCGCAAGTCAAAATCTATCACGACCTCAAACACTCCAACATTGGCGACTTCAAAGTAGATGATACCTACCTCTTTGAAGTAGGCGGGAAAAACAAAAAATTCAAGCAGATAAAAGACGAAAAAAACTCTTATGTAGTTGCAGATGATGTAGAAATAGGATTTGGAAATAAAATACCCCTTTGGGTATTTGGATTTTTGTATTAAATAGCATATAGTCATATTTATAATATAAAAACACTATTTTCGATAAAATAATTCAAATAAAAGAAGAATTAAATTCAGTTATTTCCATTTTGGAACATACTGAAAACTGTATATTGAGTTAAAGCAACTATTTCCAGAATGGAAACAGTTCAAAAAAGGTTTTAGGGAAATAATATGGAACTAGTTTATTTATGGGTTGAGAAGTATAAAAATATTGAGAAGCAAGGGTTTAATTTTTCACCTCGGTTTGAGTGTAAATATGATGAAAGTACAAACGAACTTACCATTAATGAAAAAAAAGATTATGTAAATATTTTTCCTGACAATATAAATGTTACGGCAATTGTTGGGGAAAATGGGAGTGGGAAAAGTAGTTTATTGCAATTACTAGAGAGTAAGTCAGAATTAAATAATAGCAACAACTTTCTTGTTTATGTGAAAGAAAGAAAATATTACTGTGCATTTAATCGTATTAAACCAAAAATAGTTTTTGACCCGAAAGTGAAATATATTGATAGAAATAATCGTTCAGATGAAAACTCTTTTTACCCGACGATAATTAGAATTGCACACGAAGAAAAAATTGGTGAATATCGACTGAGTCATTACTATTTTGGAAAGTATAGTGGTATTTATGGTGGAATGCACATAGATAGGCATAATGATTATAATATGCTTGAAGCTCGATTTTTTATACCGAGATATATAAATATTGCTACTGATCATATTGAACTTTTTAATCGATTAAAAGAGATGTATAAGTTTAATATATTACGATTGCTGTTAACAAGCAATTCAACATCTCATATTAGACAGTGGATTGATAAACAAATAGATACATTTATTTTTACTATTGCATTAGATTCTAAAAAGGTTTGTATATATGAAAAAACTGAAGAAGTTTTAAGGGATATACAAAAAGAACTACGATGTCCTATCGAAGAGATAGAGATTCATTTATATAATAAAAATAGAGAAAAAGTCGTTTCAGTTTTAGAAGATATTGAAAATATTCACCGTACCCAAACTTATACTAATCAAATAAAAAAGCAAAATAAATATCAAGAGTTTGATTTGGCGGTTTTAATTGCATTTATTGAGTATTACTTAAAAAATACAGATCCATGTGATCCATCTGATTTGGTTTATGAAACCTTACTAGAGCTAAAAAATCAAATAAAAAATAATCTACTTGTAGATAAACATATTATTCGAATAACACAAAGCTATATTTTAGATTTTTTTCAAAAGTTAAAAGATGAGGAATTTAAATTTACTAAAGATGATTTATTGACTATTGACGAAATAATAGAAGCTATAAAATACATACGGCCATTTAACGTTAATAAATTCAATGAAGAGGGTAGTCCTTATATTGATATTCCTATAGATACAACTTTAAAAGACAACCTTCATTATATTAGAATCTTACAAAAGATATTTTTTGAATACGAATTTGATTATGGAAAAGAAAACTTTTTAAGAGTTTTTGAATACGATCTAATAAACAATGAGATTGGAAGTTCTTATGAAACTATTTCTGATGGAGAAAAGCACTTTATTAGATTTTCAATAGATATTATTTATCATTTACAAACTCTAAAAGAATATAACTTTACACCAAAAAATGAAAGCATAGCATTATTTTTAGCTGATGAACCAGATAACG
>NZ_JBLHOE010000011.1:0-55611 GCF_047622445.1 Sulfurimonas sp. | reverse complement strand
AGCTTGGAAGTGCGTAATTAATGTCAAGTGTATAGCTGTCAAGTGAACTGCCGCATAGGCAGCTTGGAAGTACGACAAACCAAATAACAAGGTTTTAGTAACGTGAACTGCCGCATAGGCAGCTTGGAAGTCTGGAACTCCACAGCACCAAAAGGCTACAAGGTGAACTGCCGCATAGGCAGCTTGGAAGATTTTTTATATCTTGCTTAACATCTTCTCTTGGTGAACTGCCGCATAGGCAGCTTGGAAGAGTAAGAATATATTTCTCAAAAGTATTCATCAGTGAACTGCCGCATAGGCAGCTTGGAAGTTGCCCTTCGATGCTAGAATTAGGAACTTTCGGTGAACTGCCGCATAGGCAGCTTGGAAGAATTTATCAAAAGAGGCATAGAGGGTTGAGAGGTGAACTGCCGCATAGGCAGCTTGGAAGGTCAATGTCTGTAATATCTAAAGCGTTTAATAGTGAACTGCCGCATAGGCAGCTTGGAAGACAAGATAAGTTCTTTATAGCTGAAGAGTCATGTGAACTGCCGCATAGGCAGCTTGGAAGTAAGTCCTGGTCTTTCTCCCTGTTTAAATACTGTGAACTGCCGCATAGGCAGCTTGGAAGTGTTTGATCAAAAAACGTAGTGACGATTCTATGTGAACTGCCGCATAGGCAGCTTGGAAGTAATCTTTACGACACTCCAAAAACTGCCTCACGTGAACTGCCGCATAGGCAGCTTGGAAGACTGCAACACTTTAATTCTAGCGTAGAAGATAGTGAACTGCCGCATAGGCAGCTTGGAAGAAGCGGTTAGTTTTTCTTTGTCTGCACCAACAGTGAACTGCCGCATAGGCAGCTTGGAAGGTACAGACTAAAAGAAACCAAACCAAAAGAGTGTGAACTGCCGCATAGGCAGCTTGGAAGAAAATAAAACACAGTACGGAAACCCAAATAACGTGAACTGCCGCATAGGCAGCTTGGAAGTGACTTCGAGCAAGTTGAGTCATTAACTTCTGGTGAACTGCCGCATAGGCAGCTTGGAAGGGTTAGCTTCAGCTATTGAATTATACTCCGTTGTGAACTGCCGCATAGGCAGCTTGGAAGGGTTAGCTTCAGCTATTGAATTATACTCCGTTGTGAACTGCCGCATAGGCAGCTTGGAAGTTTTGAATACTTCTTAATCATAACAACTCCTTGTGAACTGCCGCATAGGCAGCTTGGAAGTATCTCCGGCGGTAATCGCTCCACGTGCTGTAGTGAACTGCCGCATAGGCAGCTTGGAAGTAGAGAAGTAAGTATTGATGAAGTGTTACATAGTGAACTGCCGCATAGGCAGCTTGGAAGTAGATATATCGAAATCTGTATCGCCTAGCCCTGTGAACTGCCGCATAGGCAGCTTGGAAGTTTTAATTTTGAGTATAGTAACTATGAGACACGTGAACTGCCGCATAGGCAGCTTGGAAGTAAACTATGGAGACAGACTTATACAATGAAGGGTGAACTGCCGCATAGGCAGCTTGGAAGATCATTGCTGAAGTAGCGTGTCTAACCCCATCGTGAACTGCCGCATAGGCAGCTTGGAAGTTATACTCTTCAGCTAATTCAATATAATAATCGTGAACTGCCGCATAGGCAGCTTGGAAGTTGAGTAGTTATATCTTCTTCTATTGTTCCTAGTGAACTGCCGCATAGGCAGCTTGGAAGTAAAAACAGAAGAGTTTGAAGGGGAAGTTTATGTGAACTGCCGCATAGGCAGCTTGGAAGTAAAAACAGAAGAGTTTGAAGGGGAAGTTTATGTGAACTGCCGCATAGGCAGCTTGGAAGAGTTAGAGAAATCATCTCTATCGTCTTGTGTCGTGAACTGCCGCATAGGCAGCTTGGAAGATTTTTATCTTCTAAGCCTGTGAATTGCACAAGTGAACTGCCGCATAGGCAGCTTGGAAGTATCTCATACATTGTAGATTTACAAACAAATTGTGAACTGCCGCATAGGCAGCTTGGAAGAAATTTTTCCATCTGTTTAGTATCAAAAGTATGTGAACTGCCGCATAGGCAGCTTGGAAGCGTAGGTGCTTGGTAGGATTGTTGTTGTTGCAGTGAACTGCCGCATAGGCAGCTTGGAAGCGTAGGTGCTTGGTAGGATTGTTGTTGTTGCAGTGAACTGCCGCATAGGCAGCTTGGAAGAAAGGCTACTTCATGCAGAAGTTGCACAAGCAGTGAACTGCCGCATAGGCAGCTTGGAAGTTCTTTTAATATAAGCAATTATACAAACATTTAGCTTGCTAATGTAAAAGAATTACTTACAGAAACAGAAGTAACTGGAATTTCACTAAGTGATGTAAATGGATATAGTCGTCAAAAAGATTATACTGAACTTTATCGTGGATGATTACTTTATAGATGCTGTGATAGTTACTATTTATTTTTGTACCAAATAGAATCTAAAAAGCATATGACTTATTGCTTAAGAATTAGCCAATACCTTAAACTCTCATCTTATCCAAGTATGCCCTAGGAATATTTCATAATGATTAAAAATTATACAGCTTTTATGTATATAAATTAGATTAATAATATATAATATGTAATCTTATACGTACTAAGGAGAAAATATGGCCTATTTAGAGCCCTCAGAGTTTGTAACAAAAATGGTTGATTCAGGTGAATCAAAAGTATATATGTCAACACAAGACACATTAATTAGAGCATTTATGGCAGGTGCAATATTAGCACTTGCAGCAGTTTTTGCAATTACTGTTGCAATGAAATCAGGTTCATTTATATTAGCTTCAGCATTGTTCCCTGTTGGTTTCATAATGTTGTACTTAATGAAGTTTGACTTGTTGACTGGTGTATTTATGTTAGTGCCATTAGCTTGGTTAGACAAAAGACCAGGTGTAACAATTCCTCAAATTTTACGAAATTGGGGCCTAGTTGCTCTTGGTAATTTAGGTGGTGCATTAACAGTTGCATTTATGATGGCTTTTATTTTTACTTATGGTACCTTTGATAGTGAAATTGCAGGCTTTGGTGGTCAGATAGCAAAAAAGGTTGCAGGTATTGGTGAAGCTCGTACTTTAGGATACCAAGCACATGGTATTTCAGGCTGGATAACAGTCTTTATTCGTGGTATGCTTTGTAACTGGATGGTTGCAATGGGTGTTGTTGGTGCAATGGTATCTACTACAGTAAGTGGTAAAGCTATTGCAATGTGGATGCCAATTATGCTGTTCTTCTTTATGGGTTTTGAGCACTCTATTGTAAATATGTTTTTATTTCCATTTTCATTAATAATGGGTGGTGATTTTACAGTTGGAGATTATCTTTTATGGAATGAACTTCCTGTTGCTTTAGGTAACTTAGTAGGTGGTTTATTATTTACAGGGCTAACTCTTTATTATACACACGTAAAAACGGGTCCAAAAAGAAAAATATAATACGTAAGTTTTAGAGATAGTTTTATACTATTCTCTAAAATAAATATTATTTTTGAACTATCTAAGATATTTCAATAATATTATTTAAAGGTAAAGAAATGACAAAACTAGAAATGACTGAAGAGATTTTAGCTGCGAAAAAGAACTTAGGTTTAGGTTGGGAAGAGATTTCTACAAATGTATCACTAGGGTCTGTGTTTCTTACATCAGCTTGTTTAGGAAAAAATAGTTTAAAAAAAGAATATGCAGATAAACTATGTAAAATATTAAAGTTAGAAGATCAAGTTTCAATCGCTTTACAAGAATTTCCCAATAAAACTTGGGACTTTAGTATTCCTCAGGACCCTCTTGTATATCGTTTTTATGAAGTTGTTGGAGTATATGGAGATACAATTAAAGAGCTTATCGGCGAAAAATTCGGAGATGGGATTATGAGTGCTATAGATTTTTCTATGGATATTGAAAAAGAAGAAAACCCAGCCGGAGATAGAGTTAAGATAACTATGAATGGAAAATTCCTACCTTACAAATCTTGGTAAAAGGAAAGAGATAAGCTTTGCAAAACCAACTAAATATATCAGTATCTCAAGCAACATCTAAAGGTTTAAAAGAAATAAATCAAGATTTTCATGACACAAGAATCCCTATAGGCCATCAGTTTATAAATAAAGGAATAGCAATAGCTATTGCCGATGGGATTAGTAGTAGTGATGTCAGTCAAGATGCGAGTAAGTTATCTGTAAATTCATTTTTAGAAGACTACTATAGTACTCCAGAGTCATGGTCTACTCAAAAATCTGCAAAAAGAATCATCAATGCTATTAACTCATGGCTATACTCTAAAAGTCGTCAAGGTGAATACAGATACGACCGAGATAGAGGCTATGTATGTACCTTTAGTAGTATGATTTTAAAATCAAATACTGCTCATATATTTCATGTCGGAGATGTACGTATTTATAGCTTAAGGGACAATGCGCTCAAGCAACTGACAACAGACCATCGATTATGGATATCCGAAGAAAAAAGCTATTTGAGTCGGGCGTTAGGAATGGATAGTGAAGTTTTAGTTGATTATGAAAAAGTTAAAATTTCAAAAGATGATATATACCTTTTTATGAGTGATGGAGTATATGAATTTTTAGAGTCTCAACAAATAATTGATATCCTAGATGAAGAAGATATATTTGAGAATTCTGCTGATAAACTCCTTCAACTAGCTTTAGAAAATGGAAGTGATGACAATCTAACAGTACAAGTCATACGTATAGACTCCATACCAGCTAAAGATGTTACTGAAATTTATCAAGAGTTGCAAGAAAAAGAACCTGCACCTATCTTAAAGCCACGAGATACACTAGATGAGTATTTAATAATCCGTGAGTTAAGCTCAAATCATAGAAGCCATGTTTATTTAGCCCTTGACACGCAGATAAAACAAAATGTTGTCATAAAAGTTCCATCCATTGATTTAAGAGATGATAAAGTTTACCTTGAGAGATTCATGATGGAAGAATGGATAGCTAGACGTATAAATCATGTAAATGTATTAAAATCATATCAGCAGTCTAAACCGAGAAGCTGTCTATATACTGTTTTTGAATACATTGAAGGACAAACTTTAGCACAGTGGATGATAGATAATCCTAGCCCATCTATCGAAACTATTAGAGTAATGATAGAACAAATTGCAAAAGGTTTACAAGCATTTCATAGACAAGAAATGATTCACCAAGATATAAGACCTGAAAATATACTGATTGATGAAAATGGAGTAATAAAGATAATAGACTTTGGTTCTACAAGAGTTGAAGGTATTGAAGAAATCAATTCACTGATACAACAAGAGAATATGCTTGGAACATTACAATACTCAGCACCAGAGTATTTTCTACAAGAAACAGGTACTACCTCTAGCGATATATATTCTCTTGGGATTATTACTTATACAATGTTAAGTAATAAATTTCCATATGGGACTAATGTAGCAAAGGCAACGAGTAAGTCTGCACAACGAAAATTGAAGTATGACTCTTTATATACAGATGAATATGACATACCATACTGGGTAGACCAGACACTCAAAAAAGCTTTACTTCCTAATCCTTTTCACCGTTACTCACTGTTATCTGAGTTTACATATGACCTTCGTCATCCTAATCAAAAATTTATAAGTACATCTCAACCACCTATATTTGAAAGGAATCCTATTGCTTTTTGGAAAACTGTTTCTATAGTTTTAAGTTTTGTGATACTTTATTTATTATCAAAATAAAAAGATTTTATAGTTAAATTTATCTTGTTATTTTACGATATAATCTATGATAATATGAAATAGGAATAAATATGTCCATAAATCTTAAAGAACTTACTAGAATGAGTATAGGATTAAAGCTTCTTTATGTGGAAGATGATGATTCAGCTCGTGAGACGACTCTTAAGTTACTAAACAATTTTTTTAAAGATATTACTGTTGCAGTTGATGGTAAAGATGGAATCAAACAGTTTGAAGACGGTAGCTTTGATTTAATTTTAAGTGATATAAATATGCCCAATCTTAATGGTATAGAAATGCTAAAAGTCATAAGAGAAAAAAATCAGGAAATACCAATACTATTTTTGTCCGCGTACAACGACAGCCAATATATTTTACAAGCAATAGAATTAGATATTGAAGGCTATATACTAAAACCATTAGAACAATCCCAATTCTTAAAAGCAATTTTTAAAATAGTTCAAAAAATAAAACTTTTAACCTTGAACTTAAACTATAAAAATGAGCTTGAAGCGGAAGTGAAGAGTAGGAATGAAGAGATAGAATATAAACTAAATTATGACTCTTTAACAAAACTTTTTAGTCGCTACTCTTTTTTTAGAGATATTAAGAGATTGGACTCTCCCGTTATTATACTTATTGACATTGATAAGTTTAAAATAATCAATGAAGTTTATGGAAGTGATGTTGGCTCAAAAGTTTTAGAAAAATTTGCCACTTACCTGAGTCTATACGGGGAAGAAGAAACATGCTTGCTTTATAGACTCTCTGCAGATGAGTTTGCCATTCTTGACACAAGTAAATATATCGATACAGACAAATATGAATCACTCCTAGAAACATTATTTAAAGAGTTAAATAATCTCAAAATCAAGATTGGTGAATATATTATTACAGTGGATATTACCATAGGACTCTCAAGCGTAAAAGAAAATGGTTATGAGAGCGCTAAGATAGCACTCGATTACGCAAAAAAACATAAAAAACCTTTCATAATGTATTCATCTTCAATAGACCATAGAAAAGAGAGTGGATTAACTCTCAAATGTAGAGATAATATATCTTCTGCGATTGACGATAAAAGAGTTCTTGCCGTTTATCAACCTATTGTTAACAAAGAAGGTAAAACAGTTAAGCATGAGACTCTTATGAGATTACAAGAGGATAAGACTCTAGAGCTGATATCTCCATTTCACTTTTTAGATGTTGCTATTAAAACCAGACTTTATGAATATTTATCTTCTACAATTATATTTAGCGCTTTAAATAAATTAAAAGATTCAAAGCATACTCTTAGTATAAATTTTACATATAGCGATATTAATAATATTCCATTAATTACAAAAATGGATGAGTTTTATTTAGAAAATAAAGAGATAGGAAATAGATCCATTTTTGAAATTACCGAGAGTGAAACAATAGCAAACTATGACGACGTAAAAAATTTCATAAAACATTTTCGCAAGTATGGTGTAAAAATTGCCATAGATGATTTTGGATCTGGTTTTTCTAATTTTGAGTATATTTTGGCAATAGAACCTGATTACTTAAAGATAGACGGTTCTTTAATCAAAGATATAGATACAGACTCCCGTGCACATACTCTCGTAGAAGCAATAGTGCAGTTTTCTCATAAGCTTGGTATTAAAGTAATTGCGGAGTACGTTCACTCCAAGATTATCTTTGAAATGCTTAAAGAGCTTGACGTTGATGAGTATCAAGGTTATTATTTTTCTGAGCCATTAGAGGAAATAGGACATATACAATGATCAAAAAACTCAACTCATACTTGGGTAATTCAGTGGATAAGCTCAGTATTCTTATTATCACGTTGGCAACGGGCATTCTAATATGGAATGTAGTTGTTGATTATAATGGGCAATTACGGTCTTTGCAAGACCAAGCACGATATAGCAGTCAAGTTACCGCACGTGGGCTGGACTTGTTACTGAGTGAACGTCAACGCACTATGTCGGTATTTGCCGAAGGTCAGAGCGAGTTGTTAGAAGAGCTATCTAGAAATCCTAAAGAAGAGACCATTGATCTAATTAGAGAGAACTTAAAGCGTCACTTTCCGTCTTTCGTGTCGTTTGCCATAGCAAATGAAACGGGTAAGCTTATGTTTGCTGACTTTGATGATAGTATCGGCGATATATGTCGAATTGGCTTGGAAAAGTTTGTCTCCGGTAACAAACAAAGGATCAGTGAAATTCACCCAATGTCATATAACTATCACTTTGATATCCTCTCAATTTGGGAGTATCACGGACAAAAGTTAGCATTGTTCGTGAGCTTTAACCCACAAGTACTCGCAGAGTTAATGAGTGATGAACAATTATTTGGGCATCAGCTGATGATTACACATACCGGTAAACATGGACTTATTGAAGTAACCTCGCAAGGGAGCCGTGATAAACTCCATGAAGAAATTCTCCTTAGTAGAGACGATCTAAATCGACTTACACAGCATGGTTCCGCTACTCAGCTCAAGTCAAATCCCTTATGGCAGGTGGTAGACCTGCCTGAATCATCATTGCTAAAATCTTACGCTAATAAGCTAATCTTGAAGTTATTCATCATCATTATACTGTTCTTATTTGTGCTAGCTCTATCGCTACGCTGGCAGAGGCAACGTAAGGTTTTCATCGATACACAAGATACAACTAACAAGGAGATAAATAAAATCCTTGAACAAAGAGTTAAAGACGAAGTTGAGAAAAATAAAAAACAAGACCAACAACTCTTGGCACAAACAAGAATGGTCCAAATGGGAGAGATGATTAGTATGATAGCCCATCAATGGAGACAACCATTAGGAGCTATTGCCGCGACCACCATCGATTTAAAAATAAGGATGGAGTTACAAACTTATGATTTAGAAAATGCTAAAGGTAGAAAAGATTGTGAAGAGTATTTTACGAATGGACTCAATCGCATAGGAGACTTAACTCAAACTTTAACAACAACTATCGACGACTTTCGAGACTTTTACAAACCTAAAACTACTTTTCAAAGACTAGAAATAAATAATCCAATTAAAAAAGCATTAAACATTATGAAAGGCTCTCTTGTATCAAATGATATAAAAGTTATGAAACATTTCAACTCTTCAAATAAATTAGAAATTTTAGAAAGTGAATTTATGCAGGTTATATTAAACATCTTAAAAAACGCAGAAGATAACTTCGCTCAAAAAAAGATAAGTAATGGTGAAATAGTTATATCAACTCAAGATAATAAAGATGGAACTACAGTAACAATTCTAGACAATGGTGGAGGGATTCCAGAAGATCTAATAGATAAAATTTTTGACCCGTATTTTTCAACTAAACATGAAAAAAACGCTACAGGTTTAGGTTTGTATATGTCTAAGACAATTATAGAAGATCATCATAATGGTGTACTAAGCATACATAATCAAGATAATGGCGTTTGCTTTACAATAGAGTTATTTACTTAACTTTCGCACCTAAATCCAAGTAAATCTTGAGTGCTGCTTCGTAATGTGGCTATTATGCTCGTAAAATCCTTATTATTTTTTCCATAATTTCAATAATCTCTTCATCACTTATTTCTAAATCAGTAGAAGCGATAGGGATGAGTTTCTCTTTAGTTTTTGTCCACACGCATCCACTTGCGCGTATAGGCAGCTTGGAAGGAAACTGTTAAATCATGCTTCAGATTAATAGCGTGAACTGCCGCAGAAGGAGTCCTATTGCTTTTTTGAAAACTATTTCTATAGTTTTAAGTTTTGTTATAGTCTATCTATTCTAATACTCTTTCACTACAACTTAAACTTCTCGGTATTTTCTTTAAGAGAGTCAAAATACTCTATAATGAGATAAAAATTCTCTTTAAGTTCATCTGAAATATGGATGATTTCACCAGAGTTATTCATAAAATTTTCAATACTTTCTTGCATTGTTATAGAATCATCTTTAATTGATTTTATAACATTTGTAATATCTAAAGTGGACTTTTGACTTTTCTCTGCTAACTTTCTTACCTCATCAGCTACTACAGCGAAGCCACGACCATGTTCACCAGCTCGAGCTGCTTCTATAGCAGCATTTAAAGCAAGTAAATTCGTTTGTTCACTCACATCTTTAATAATGTCTACAATAGTTGTAACCTGACTTATGGACTGAGATAACTGGTTTGCATTTTCAGAAATGCCATTAAGGGTTGGAAGAAACTCTTCATTACTCCAATTTGATAAATTCTTCAATTGTTCATCTGTAACTTGTGATGTTTCCTGTGACTTTAAAATAGCTTTTTTAATTTGTGAAATCATTACTTTAAAATTTTCTATAATATGGTTTACTGGTTCTTGGTAATGTGGTAGTTGATGTTCTTGTGGTAATGTCAGAGTACTACTTATATCTCCATCAGCAATACTTTCTATCATTTTAATAATAGGAGCTGACTGATCTAACATAAATTTTTTTCGTATCTCAAATTCTGTTCTTCTATCCCTTAAAATAATATAAGTATTTATCAATTTATTATCTTCATACACAGGAACAACAAAAACAAATACAGGGATATTATCTTCTTTTTTTGTTGATATATACACAACTTCTGTAGTAAAAGTAGCCTGTTTATCAATTTTTACAACTTTATTTATAAAATCACATAAAGCACACTCTCTATTATTTTTACTTATCAATGGCAGTAAAGGCGGTTTTAAATCCAATTCTACCTCATCAATGTGCAAGAAAGATGCTAACATGCTATTTCGATTTATAATATTTAAATCTTTATCTAGTATAGCAATAGCTGTAGGAAAATTATCTACAAAATCTGCATAAAACTTTGTCTGTTTTGTCTTAAGCTTTAAAAGGTATTCTAAGGCTTTTTCATTATTTATATACTCATACGAGCTATGTAAGTATAATTCCGTTTCTATAGCTTTAATTTCATAATCTATCTTTTTTTCTATAGAGTTTAATTCTTTTTTATATTTATTTGTAAACATCAAAATTCCCTTTTTATTAAAATATTAATCTAAAATATCTAAACATACAATATAAGAACAATCACTGATACTTATCTTAGATGAATACGTTCTACACATATTTCCACTAGCTTTTGATATATATCTATTACCAAGATAATCACCACGTGAAGAATCTTTAGCAATAAAATAATAATCCCTTAGACTATGATCATGTCCTTCTTTTGTAGGCTTGTATAAATATCTCTCATTTGCATTAATATAAGTCTTGCCAACTTGAATTCCATCTTCACAGTTCATTAAATATATAGCTTCAAGTTTATCATTTTCCAAAAATATTTCATCAATAGCCACGAGATTATCGATCTTTTGTGTCTCAATAATATCAAATACTCTTTTAGATAATATTTTAGATTTATCTAATAAGAGTTGCTTTTTACTTATTTCTTCTTTTATAATTGTTTTATACGTATATCCAATATTCTTTATAGACTTAAATATATCCTCTTTTTTTTCACTGTCTATAACACTGCTAGGCCTAGCAAACCAATAGCCCTGAAATATATCTATGTCTTTTTGCATGCAGCAAAGTACTTCTGAACTATTCTCAACTCCTTCTGCTAAAACCATAGAACCTATCTGGTGGCACATATTTGCAATAGCCGTCAATATTTCAGAGTTTATAAAATTGCTGTTCACATTGTATACAATGGACCTATCCACTTTTACAATATCAGGTTTTATAAATTCAAGTCTATCAAAACTAGAATAGCCTGTACCAAAATCATCAATAGCGATGATAAATCCTCGTTTTCTATATCTAGTAATAAATCTTCTTAAAGCTTGTGTATCTTTTATCTTGTCTTCTTTTATCTCTATAACTATGTTTGATGTAGCAATATTATGTTTATACACCACAGATATAAAATCATCATCTATATCATTTTCAATGATTGATGGTTCAAAATTTAAAAAAAGTAATACACTTTTATCTTCATGGTAATAAGTATTGAACTTTTCTAATGCCAATTCTCTTACATAATTATCTAATGTACAAGACAAACGCTCTTTACGTGCCTGTTCAAACAAATATAATGGTGAAATTAAATCATTATTTTCATCATATGCTCTTGTCAATGCTTCATACGCAAAGGTTTTTTTATCTTTGATGGAGACTATGGGTTGTAAAAATATTTCTATCTTTTTATGTTCTATTAAATAATTAATCATAAATATATTATATATAACTAAAACTATAAAATAATCATATATATGTATAAATATCATACAATATTTACACATATATATACAATTATTAAAATAATATACCAGGTAATGGATATTACTCTAAATATTTAAAATAAACTTAGTAGAAAATATAAATACTATTGATTAATATTTAATCAATTAATTGGATATTTAGTATTCTTTTTTTATTACAATTCCTCATAACAAATATAACTTCAAGGATATAAGATGCTAAAAAAATTAGTAGGTTTAGGTTTAGGATTGTCATTAGTTGCTAGTTCTGTGTTAGCTGCAGAATTAGAGAAAAAGAAATTAACTATAGGTTTCATAGCACTAACGGATTGTGCACCAATCGTTATAGCTGAAGAAAAAGGTTTCTTTGACAAATACGGCTTGGATGTTCATGTTGTTAAGGAAGGTGGTGGTTGGCCAGGGATTCAACAAAAAGTTATCTCTGGTGAATATGACTTTTCTCACGCCCTTGCAGGTATGCCAATTGCAGCGACTTTAGGGATTAATGGTAAAGCTAACCTTCAAGCTGTTCTTTCACTTGACTTTAATGGTAACGGAATTACATTCGGTAATAAAATCATCAAAAAAATGGAACAATATGGTATGGATAAAACAGCTCGTCCTTTAACATCTGACGCACTTAAAAAGTATATAGATGCGAAACATAAGGCTGAGGGAGACAACTACCAACCACTTTCATTTGGTATGGTTCACCCAGTTTCTACACATAACTACGAGTTAAGATATTGGATGGCATCCTCTGGAATTGTTCCTGATCGTGACACAACTATTAAACCATTTCCACCACCAACAATGCCATCAAACTTAATCGCTGGTAACATCGAAGGTTACTGTGTTGGTGAACCTTGGAATGAAAGAATCGTTTTAAAGAAAAAAGGTTCAACTCTTGTAACTAACTACGATATCTGGAACAACAACCCGGAGAAAGTTCTTCAGACTCGTGCTGACTTTATAGATAAAAATCCTGAAACTACAAAAGCTGTAATGAAAGCAATTTTAGAAGCGCAAATGTGGCTAGATGCTTCATGGGAAAACCGTAAAGAAGCGGCAAAAATCATGAGTAAACCTAACTATGTTAAAGCTCCTGTTTCTGTACTTGAGAAGTCTATGACTGGTACATTTCAGTACTTAAAAGGTCAAGAGTCTGAGCCAAATCCTCAGTTTAATGTTTTTGCAAATTACTATGCAGCATATCCTTACTACTCACATGGTATGTGGTTTATAACTCAAATGTACAGATGGGGTCAAATTGACAAAGCGGTAGATATGAAAAAAGTTATCGAGTCTGTTTATAGACCAGACCTTTTTGCTGAAGTTGCGAATGAACTTGGTTATAGCTTACCTCCAAGCCCTTGGAAAAAAGATGGTGTTGATAAATACAACATGTTTATGGATGGAAAAGTATGGGATCCAAACAAAGCAGTTGATTATATCTTCTCTACAGGTATTGACGAAGCGAAGGTTTCTAAAGAGGAACTAATGAAAGTGAATCAATGGACTGTTAAAACTGAACAACCAAATTATGTATGTCCTTATGGACCAGCTGGATGTGCTGATCCGAAATACGTAACTAAGTAAATCTTATATAAAAAATTGAGTATCTTATCGCTAGATACTCAACAATATATATATGTAAGTACCTAGTAGATTATATAAAACTTCCTTTTTATTATATCTCCTCAAAAATACTAGGTACTTTCATATGTATATTAAAAATTTACTTATACATACAAAAAAGGAAGTTAAAAATGAATAAAGAGACGATTAAAAGAATACTTTTACCACTCTTGGTACTTATATTAGTAATCCAATTTTGGTCTGGTATAGCCCATATAGTAGAAGATTTTCCAACACCAAGTGATACTTATGTTGCTGCATTTGGAGGAATAAATGTAGATGGAGATGAGATTACAGGAGTATTATCAGATCCCTTTTATATAGAAAACCAAGATGACAAAGGTCTATTTTGGCAAATTATGGAATCTTTAAAAAGAGTATTTGCAGGGTTTTCTTTAGCAATCTTAGTAGGTGTACCATTTGGTTTGATGCTTGGAATGAGTAAAAATGCACAATATGCGTTTGATCCATTTATACAAATATTTAAGCCAATTTCACCACTTGCATGGTTACCATTACTGTTATTTATATTTCAAGATATAAATATAACAGCGATTTCAACCATTTTCATTACATCAATTTGGCCTATTATTATAAATACGGCTCTTGGCGTAAGAAGTGTAAGTGAAGATTATATGAATGTTGCCAAGGTATTAAGATTTACAGCTTTTGAAAAAATTATTCAAATTATATTACCGGTTTCTGTTCCATTTATATTTGCAGGAATGCGTTTATCTCTTGGTATTGCTTGGTTAGTTATTGTTGCTGCTGAGATGTTAACTGGTGGTATTGGTATCGGTTTTTGGATTTGGGATGAGTATAACAACTTGAATTACCACAATATTATTATTGGTATTATCATTGTTGGTCTGGTTGGGTACTTCTTAGACCTAATCATGGGGAAAATTTCAGATTATTTTGATTATACAAAAAAAGGTAGAGCGTAATGAGTGAAGAATTTTTAAGTTTAAAAAATATTGAAAAGAGATTTCCAATACCTGGGAAAGATGATTATGTAGCTGTTACAGATGTTAACCTAGAGATACAAGAAAACGAAATCATTGCTATCATCGGTCATAGTGGTTGTGGTAAAAGTACACTTCTTAATATGATATCTGGTCTTGATGCACAAACAGAGGGGTCTATCACACTCGAGGGCAAAGAGATAAAAGGTCCTGGACCTGACCGTGCTGTTGTTTTTCAAAACCATTCACTTTTACCTTGGTTGAGTGTATATGAAAATATTGAGATGGCTGTCAAAAAAGTTATGCCAGAACTTGCACCTTTTGAACTTAGAGAGAGAGTTGAGAGATATATCAGTATGGTAAATCTTGACCATGCAAAAGACAAAGCACCAGGTGAAATAAGTGGTGGTATGAAACAACGTGTTGGTATTGCAAGAGCATTATCTATTACTCCAAAAGTTCTTCTTATGGATGAACCGTTTGGAGCACTTGACTCACTTACTCGTGCAAACTTGCAAGAACATTTAATGAGGATTCAGCAAAAAGTAAAAAATACAGTAGTCATCATTACACACGACATCGATGAAGCAGTTTTACTGAGTGATAGAGTTATTATGATGACCAATGGTCCTGATGCAACTATTGGTGAAATACTAGAAGTCAATTTAGATAGACCTAGAAATAGAGTTGAGTTACAACACGACCCTGAATACATTCGATGTCGTGAAGCGATTCTTAGCTTTTTATATGAAAAGTTTGCTAAGGATGACGAGTAGGCTACAAGCTTACTTTTGATATTATATATTTTATAAAAAAGGTTTACCATGGCATCTAGTAACATAAAAAGTTCAGGTTTTTCTTTAGCTAAAAGAAAAGAATTAACAGGTGATGATTTCTACGATGTAAAATCTATTGGTAATTTAACAGTTGCCATAGTATGTGATGGGGTAGGAAGTGCAGCCGAAGGTGCAGAGGCTGCTAAAAGAACCACTAACTACCTTATAAATAATCTCAAAATTCGTCCAAAAACATGGAGTATTGAAAAATCTATTATTAGTTTTATAAAATCTATTAACGCCATTCTTTACCAAGAATCACAAGTCAACTACCAAAGTACCGAACTTGTTACTACCTTAACCATTGTCATCATAGAAGGAAATCAACTCTACGGAGCAAATGTTGGAGATAGTCGCGTTTATCTTTATAGAGATAAGAATATTAACCAACTCTCTTTGGACCACTCAATGGACGAAGCAGGATATGAAAATGTTTTAACGCAAGCCATTGGTATTGACAAAGATGTAGAACCGTTTTATTTTGAAAATATCATACAAAAAGATGACAAGATTTTACTTTGTAGTGATGGTCTGTATAACTTAATGAGTGAAGACCGTTTAGAAAAAGGTATCCTCTTGGGTGCTCATTCTCTTGTAAAAAAAGCAAGTACACTTATGGAAGATAATCTTCCAGATGATACAACAGCCATTGTACTTGATATACTAAAAGCTGATGAATTTGTAACACTTAAACAACAAAAACTCCCTATTCCCGAGTCCTTAAAAATTGGACAAATTATCGATGGCTACACTTTAGAAAAATCACTTATTCAAAATGAAAGAACATGGCTTTGTTCTAAAAAAACCAAGAACTATGTCATTAAATTTGCACCTTTTGAGTGTATAGAAAACGATACTTCTCTTGATTTATTTGTAAAAGAAGCATGGAATGCTAAACGACTTAAAGCGCACTTCTTTCCAAAAGCAGTCATCCCAAAAAACCGTACACAGAGATACTATGTCATGCAACTCTTTGATGGTGAAGATTTAGATTCGTACCTTACTCATAAACAATTGACTATAGATGATTCGGTGAAGCTCGCTTCAACACTCCTAGAGATGTGTCAATTTTTACTCAAATATGACCTTGTTCATGGAGATATAAAACCAAACAATGTAATGATTGCTAAGGATGATAATGAAAATCTAGAATATAAAATCATTGATTTTGGAAGTATTACAGAGATTTTTTCGCTCAATTCAATAGCCGGAACACCTTCATATCTTTCGCCAGAGAGATTTAAAGGCGAATCTATTAGTGAATCAAGTGAAATATTTTCACTTGGAGTTACTCTGTACCTATCATTAACTGGAAAATATCCCTTTGGTGAAGTTGAACCTTTTCAAACACCTGTCTTCAAAGAAGCCAAAAAACCAAGTATTTACAACAAAAATATTCCTGGTTGGCTCGATAGTGTTATCCTTCGTTCAATAGCTATCGACAAAGAACGTAGATATGAGCATTATTCAGAAATGACATATGAGATACAGTACCCTCAAAAAGTAAAACCTTTTTTTAACAAGCATGCAAGCTTGATAGAACGTTCACCATTAAGCTTTTATAAGGCTGGTTTCATTATAATGACGCTATTAAATTTCTTCCTTATTATTTGGATGAATGCTTAAAACTATAAAGTGAGTGAATGAACTGGCTAAATTTTTTCGATAACAAAACTACACCTCTAAAACATCCTTTTGGAAGAGGTATTAACGCGAAACTCTCTGAGAATGAAGAAGAACTTTTCAATAAATCTTATGAAGCTTTTGAGAGTAAAGATATTTTAAAGGCATATGAGTACTTTTTTAAATCTTTAGAAAACTTCACCAATGAAGATTCAAACCAAAATATCACAACAAGACTTGAAAATGAAAAGTTGTATTTTGAAATCTTTCAAGGTACTGCAAAAGTCACAGGTTATATTACGCAGGAACATTTGTATGCAGAAGCTATCATTACAAAAACTTCATCTGCAAGTGTCGCTGTTAAAAGACATATCCTTGATAGAAATTATCAACTTACTTATGCGTATTACTTCACCGATGATGAGTATATAAAACTAAAACTCTACCATGATAACATTACAATGAATCCACACAAAATATTTTTCCCACTTCGTGAGATAACTTTAAATGCAGATTTTGATAAAGAATATATGAAGAGTGAATTTGAGGGTATAGTACTTGAAGATATTTCTCATTTAGAAAAACTCGATTCTAATGAAGTACAAATAAAATATGACTTTATGCAAAACACAATAACTGAAGTAGAACAAAAAATAAAAACTCTTCCATCCAATGACAATGCAGGGATGCAAGCATTTCTTCTTTTGAATACACTATATATGCTTGATTATCTTCTTGTAGCAAAATACAATATTTATCAGAAATCAAGTAAGAAAATTCAAGAGTATTTTACTGAAGAAAACTCCACAATGGAGTCTAAAAATAATGAGCTTAGAATATATATAGATAAACTTCAGGCAATGAGCTTTGAAGAGTTTTCATCTAATTTTTATAATGCAAAATATACATTCAACCAAACCGATAAAACACCTAAAGAAGAGATGGATAATTTTATAAGTGAATCACTTTTAAAAATTCGTTGGTATAAAAATAATCGCTACACACAAGTTATCTCTACAATTTATAAATATATTTCGTTCTATGTACTTTACAATTATGGTCTAAACCTTGTTGTTAAAGAGCTACTTCATACACTTGTAGAGATTCAAAACCCTATCTTTTTTAAAGACCTCGGATACACTGAGCTATATAATGAAAAAGAAGAGAGTTTCTCTAAAAAAACTATTATAAAAAGAATAGAAGATATTATCCAGCCACATCAAGATCGTTACAAGCTTTTAGAAGCTTTTGGTGAAGAGTTAAACTTTAGTTCCTTAAATGAGTTTAGTAACAGCTTTTACCTTCAAATCCAAAACTTGAATTTTGAGGAAATATAGATGAATACGCAAATTATCCTTGAAAAATATATAGACAGTATCATCCAAATAATGACTCCTCATGGAACGGGAACTGGTTTTATTATAGGTAATCTTATCATCACAAATTCTCATGTTGTTGCTGGGCTTAAAGAAGTTGTTGTAAGTGCAAAAAAGATTAAAAGAATTATTGCGCCTGTTGTGTATGATGATCCTTATTTTGACTTAGCATTTATAGAACTTGAATCGTTAGAGATTCCAAAAACCCCACTTTTACTTTCTAAAGAAACTGTTTCAGATGGAGATACAACTATAGCTGTTGGGCATCCTTATGGTTTAAACTATTCTGCGACTGAAGGAATTGTATCTCGTGCTTCAAGACTTCAAGATGACCTAGAATATATCCAAATAGATGCAGCGATTAACCCAGGAAATAGTGGTGGACCTCTTTTAAATGTAAAGGGTGATGTGATTGGTGTGAACACTTTCATTATCCAAAATGCAAATAACCTTGGGTTTGCCCTCCCCTACTTTTATGTGCAAGAAGCTTTAGATGCATTTTTAGCTTCAAAGAAAAAAAACCTTATAAAATGTACTTCTTGTAAGAACCTCATAGAAGAGAAAGATATTCAAAATGATTACTGCTCTCTTTGTGGTGTAAAAATGCAAACTGCAAAACTAAGAAGAAAAGGGTACAAACCTACAGGTCCAACAAAACTTATGGAAGATATTTTAACTTCACTTGATGTTGATGTAAACTTAGCACGAAGAAGTCAATCTACATGGAGAATAGACCATGGAACTGCTCGTATAGAGATAAACTACTACGAAAATGGAATTATTATAGGAGATGCCAAACTTTGTGGAATTCCATCTGAAAATATTGAAGCGGTATATGACTACCTTTTGAAAGAGAATTCAAAACTATCATACTTACAACTTTCAATCAACGAAAATAGTATCTATCTCTCTTATCTTATTATTGATTCTTCTTTAACTCTAGATGAAGGAAAGACTGCACTTCAAAGACTGATGGAATACTCTAATAAATATGATGATATATTGATACATAAATACAAAGCAATAAAACAAAAACGAGATGAGGAAGATTAAAAAATGAAAGAATTTTTAGAGTTTACAATAGATTTAGACACGTTTATAGAAGAACTACAAAACAGATTAACAGCAAATGAGACAAAAGTACAAGAACTTTTAGCTCAAACAAATAAGTCATATGCAAACTTTGTAAAACCATTACAAATCATGGATGAATACTTGGGACAGTTTTTTACTCCGCTCTCACACATCAATTCTGTAAGCAACACAGATAAAACGCAGAAAGTATATAGTGATGCCCTTCCAATCATTACTGAGTATTCAACAAAACTTTCTCAAAATCTAGAGATTTATAAAGTCTATAAAGAAATTGAAGAGAAGGAGAAAGGTACCCTGAACTTCACGCAAAATAGAGTGATCGAATTAAATATTGAACATTTTGAACATAGTGGTGCACACCTAGATGACACAACTAAAGAAAGACTACAAGAGATAAATATTCGTAAAAGCGAGCTCTCTAACAACTTCTCTCAAAACTTACTTGATGCAACAAATGCATACGAATATATCATTAGCGATAAAAAAGATGTTGAAGGCTTGCCGGAGAGTGATATTGCAAATGCCGAATTTGATGACGAGGGTGTAGTAAAGTATAAATTCACGCTACAGATGCCATCATATATTGCATATATGACCTATGGTAAGAATGCTCAAATACGTGAGACTTTATATAAAGCTTATGTAACTCGTTGCCCTGAAAATGCAGCAATCATTGATGAGATTTTAGCACTTAAAAATGAGATGAGTCAACTTCTTGGATTTGATAGCTATGCGGCATATTCTCTTGCTGGGAAAATGGCTGAAGATGAAGGCACTGTTCTAGGCTTTTTAGAAGATTTAATTAAAAACTCTAAAGCACAAGCTAAAGTAGAATTAGCAGAAGTGCAGTCTATCGCTCCAAAAGCATTACAAAGTTTTGATAGTGGATTTTACTCAGAAATTTTGAAAAAAGAAAAGTATGACATAGATGAAGAAGAATACAGACCTTACTTTGAACAGCAAAGTGTCGTTAAAGGAACATTTGAGTTTTTACATTCACTCTTTGGAATCCGATTTGAAAAACTTGATGAAAAATTATGGGATGAAAAAGCAACTTCTTATAACTTATATGTAGAGAATAAGTTGACTGCTAGACTTTATATGGACTTAGAAGCTAGAAAAGCAAAGAGTGGCGGAGCTTGGATGCATAATTGGCAAGCACATTGTACAGATGAAGACGGTAAAGAACAACTTGCATCTGCTTTTGTAGTATGTAATTTTCCTGCTTCAAGTGCAACTACTCCATCACTTCTACGTCATGATGATGTCGTAACTCTTTTTCATGAAATGGGACATGCAATTCACCATATGTTAAGTAGTGTAGATGAAAATGAAGTAAGTGGTGTAAATGGTGTCGAGTGGGATGCAGTTGAATTTCCATCTCAGTTCTTAGAAAACTTTGCTTATGAACCAAAAGTTCTAAAACTCTTTGCACTTCACCATGAAAGCAAAGAGATTATTCCTGATACTATGATAGAAAAGCTAGTAAAAAGTAAAAACTTTTTATCTGCTTCTGGAATGCTTAGACAATTAGAGTTTTCCATCTTTGATTTTAGACTTCATATGAAAGTTCATAGTGGTGATGAAGTGCAAAATTTACTTAACAGTATAAGAAAAGATACTGCACTCATTCAAACACCTTCGTACAATAAATTCCAAAACGGGTTTGCACATATCTTTGCTGGTGGGTACGCGGCTGGGTACTACTCATACAAATGGGCAGAAGTTTTAAGTGCCGATGCCTTTTTCTCTGTTGTTGATGAAGGAATATTTGATTCAAAAACTGCTAAAAAATATCTTGATATTGTTCTTCGAGGTGGAGGATCTAAAAGTATGAGTTCCTTATTTAAGGAGCTAATGGGACGAGAGCCAAATCCATCTAACTTGCTGAGACTCAATGGCATCTCTTAATGAAAATATTTGCTCTTTTGCTCTTTATTCTGAGTTCCTTACTTGGAGATAGAGTTTTGAAGATTGCAACATATAATGTCGAAAACCTTTTTGACTTATCTAACACAAAGTACAGATACAAAGAGTACAAACCAAATACAAAATCTCTTTGGAATAAAAAAAACTATAGAATCAAGTTAAAAAATATTGCCAAGGTAATTAAAGATATTGATGCTGATATAATAGCCCTGCAAGAAATTGGTTCTATACAAGCACTCAAAGACTTGAAACTTGAGATAAAGAAACAGGGTTTGTACTACAAATACTTAGATATAGCCGACAGAAAAAATACCTCAATCAAAGTTGCTATTCTTTCAAAAGTTCCTTTTCGTTATTCAAAAGATTTGCAAGTAAGGGCTGGCTATAAATATAGAAATATTCTTGAGACTAAATTTACCATAGACTCTCATAATTTTTATATCTTTACGAACCATTGGAAAGCAAAGTCAGGACCAGAGAGTATGCGAGTAGTTTCAGCTAAAAAACTACGTCAAAGAATCTTAGAAATTGGGGAAGATAAAAACATTGTTCTGGTAGGAGACTTCAACTCTGACTATGAAGAGTACATCAAATTTAAGAGAAAAAGAAAACATAACGATACCTATGGTAAAACTGGTATAAATCATGTCCTAAAAACATTAGAAATAGGTAATAACAATTTTTACAACCTTTGGTATGATACACAAGAGGAAAATCGCTATTCTTATATATTTAGAGGAAAAAAAGAAGCACTTGATAACATTATAGTATCTCCTAGTCTACGTAACACGAAGGATGTCTCTTATATAAATGGTTCTATACGCAACTTTGATGAAAAGTATTTATTTAAAAAGAAAAAGATTTATAGATGGCAAATGACTAGAGGAAAGATTAAAAAGCATAAGGGTAAAGGTTATTCTGACCATCTCCCTGTAGTTGCTAAGTTCTTATTTAAGAGTTAAGCATCTCGGACAAACTCCATTAAAAATCAATGAGTTAGAACTTAGGTGGTAATTGCTCACATTTTGAGCTTTGTTAAGAATCTCTTGCACGTCTAGGTCTATATCCATGACCGTACTGCACTTCGTGCAAGTAACGTGAGAATGTTCATTTTTTTCTAACTCAAAAACATTTTTTTGATCTGGCAACTTTACTTCTAATAGAAATCCCTTTTCAAGCATTATATTTACATTTTTATATATTGTTGCCAAGGAGATTGAAGGAAATTTCATTTGTAAATTTATGTATAAATCATTAATGTTCATGTGACCATTGTGAGATAAAACATCTACAATCTCTAATCTTTGTGGAGTTGCTTTGAGATTATGTTTTTGTAATAGTGTAGTATTTATCATATGCTATTCCATTTATTTTCGTTAAATAAATTGTACCTTAGAATAGCTTAATACTAGGATAAATTTTATTATCCAAGAAACATATTTTATAGGTTGAGAAAAATAGAAGAGTTAAGACTTAGTACAAGAAGCGCATGTTCCACAAAATATAAGACTCGATGTATCTATGCTAAAACCGCTTTGCAATTCTGCTGCTTCAAGGAGTTCGCTAGTATTTATTGTAAGATCTAAGATTTCATTGCACTCCAAACATACAACATGAGAATGTTCTGCTTTCATAATTTCATATACATTTTTTTTATTTGGAATTTGCACTTCGCTGAGGAGTAACTTTTTTAGCATTATATTAATATTTTTATATACTGTGGCAAGTGAAACTGAAGGAAAGCTAGCATAAAGTAAAGCATATAGTTCGTCTACATTAATATGCTGATGAGTAGATAAAAGAGTAACTATTTCTACCCTTTGAGGAGTAACAGTTAAGCTTTTTTCTTTTAATAATGCAACAACATTTAGCATACATATTCCTATTGTGATTTCTATAACATTATACATCGACTTTCTTTATTATTTCTAAATAATCATTATCTTTTACTATTTTTCTCTCACTTACTTACTATATTATCCGTAATTCGGATAATATAGTAATCCCAATTCATGTAAGGATGGCATAATGACGATGAAGGAGATAAAATCACTTTTAGATATTCCAACAAGTACTATGAGTGACTGGGATAAAAGTGTAAAAAGAGCGAAGCTTGCAAAATTATTGAAGAACATTGATATAGATACTGTTAATCGTTTACTAAGAATAGAAGACAATTCACCAAAGTACAGCCAAAAAACACAAAAAATAAGACTCAATAAAAAATTATTTACAAAAGATATTTTATGGGCAAAAGAAGATGGTTCTGAAGTCTCCATAAAACACTTAGTATCTGCCTTGTTTAATATTCCCAACCAAGAAGATACTACTAAACTTTTAGAGCTTTTTGGTGAAGTAAGAGTTAGAAATATTCTTAAAAAACAGAAATTTATTATGCGCCTTGATGATTATAATGAGATGGATGAGCAGATACAATATGTACTTTCACCAAATACCTACCATGAAACACATGAGCTTCCCCCAATAGATACTATTTTACATCATCCTAAACAAAGACATATTGATAGATTGAGGCAAATATACTCTGAAGATGTACTTTTAGATATTGCCAAAGAAAGTCAGGTTAACCTAACGACACTCCTTCAAATTAAAAAGTTTCTACTTATCTCAGCTTGAAGAATCTTTTTTACATAGATAATTTCTTCTTGTCTCTTTTTAGCATAACTATCATATGTAACTTTTATCTTTGTATCCTGAGAAGAATTCAACAACTTTATTTCTTCTATAAATAGCAGTAATTCATCTCGTCTTTGCCTAACAAGTTCATTGTCTAAATACAGAACCTGCTTTAGCTTTACTCTTTCTTTTACAACACTCTTTTCTTTTTTCTTATAGTTTATTTTACTTTTGAGAACTGGTTCTTCCCATTCACCAAAATGATCTACCATTTTTTCTAAAATTATCTCTGAATGTTGATTCATTTTATACCCCGTATTATATTCAAAAGGTAAAGCACATAGAGTTCCAAAGCTTCCTAAACATCCCTTATGCTATAATTTCAACAAAATTAAGGATTATAATGAGTAATGTACTAATAGAGGCAAGACCGTCAATGATGAGGAACTCGCCTATATCTGCAATCATATTTGGAATTTTAACATTGGGTCTTGTTCCATTTTTCTGGAGAGGTGGTCAAATTCTAACCATCTATGAAAATGGCGATATCACATACCAAAAAGGGATAGCTTCAAGAGAAAAAATTGAGCTTCAAGCATCTGAAATTAGAACTGTAAAAGTAAAGCAATCATTGTTTGCTAGAATGATGAACGCAGGAAACTTAGAGATATATACAACAGGTGATGCTCCAGAAGTTTCTATCTCAGGGATTAGTAAACCTGATGAAATTAGAGAAACTCTTAAAAAACTACAAAATGTCTAATACAAACACTAATAATACACTCGTAATATTTGCCTATATAGTTGGTGCTATTGCTATGGGACTTTTTATATACTTTCTGGTAATTCCATATAGTATAGAGTTTGTAAATGTCTATTTTGAAGAAGGTATCGGCCTTAAATCTGCTGCTGTCATCTCATTTTTTGTGAGCATTGCTACTGTCGTACTTTTTGCAGTAGTAGGCGGAGATGGACTCATCGGTGAAGTACAGTATATGTTTGCTGCATTTTTCACTTACTTTTTTATTATATGGCTTTTAGTCGCTTGGATATTTTAATCAAAACAGCTTTTTTCATCTTCTTCATATTGAGGTGGAGGTGATTGTTTTTCAGAATCATACTCATAATCGTATTCTTCTTCACCGCCATAATCATAACCATAGTTGTTATCTAATTCTTCGTCTTCCCTGTCATCAATATAAACTAACATGATAAATCCTTTTATCTATTAAATCCCTATAGTGGATACCTTTTATATTTTTATTCACTATCAATATGAAATAATGTATAAACACATCCTTGTATACAATAAATCGTCATAAACTATAAATAATTAAATATTATTTATTTATAAAGATTTTCTAAGAGATATGCATAAGGTACATAAAGAAGAATTTAGGCATTATTTAAGAATGTCTAAAACTATAGATATAACGAAAGAATATCTTTTGCAAGTTCTTTAATTTATACTATAAAAATAATTTTAGAACTATATAAGAAGAGCTGCTTACATTCAATATTGTAATATATCGGTAATAATTTTGCTTATATAAAGTCCTAATCCTGTAGCATTTTTTTCTTTTTTAGTTGAGAAATAAGGTTCAAATATTTTTGTATAAATATTTTCATTAATACCACCACCATTATCGCAGATTCTGATCATAATATTTTCAGTATCTTTTCATTATTTAAAATATTTAAAGCATCTTCCACCCGATTCTCAAGATTTCTGTTTACAAGGTCAAGCGCTTTTGTTTTTTCATGCACTTTTGTTTGAAGGAATCTATTCCAGGAGTAAATGAATATTATTGATATAAGCGTTATCAGAAGAATGACTATCAAAATCTCAATTATTACCTCATAGTTGTTGTTTTCAAGGTCAAAATTGTAAAACCACTTCTCATAGAGTTTAGTATAAGTTCCATTCGCTACAACTATAGAAAGACCTTCGTTGAGTAGTGAAAGGAGTTCTTTATCCCCATCCTTGACTGCAAAGGTAAAGTTTTGTTGAAAATCACTTAAAATAAATTTTGATACTTTTATATTTTTTATATTAAGGTTTTTTTTAAGTTGGATCCCTACAAGTTTTTGAATAATTAAAGCATCGTATTTCCCACTTGAGAGAGCATTAAATCCTTCTTCATAACTAGTAAAAGTGATTATGTTTTTTGTCACTTTTGTAGAAAGAAGATACTCATGAGCATTATCTCCATCCATTACAACAAGTTCTTTACCAGCTAAATGGGATTCTTTCTTTATCTGAGTATCATTTTCTCTTGTAAAAACTGCGCCATGCATACTAAGGTAAGGTACTGTGAAGTCATAATCATTTTCTCTCTCTTGTGTCCGGCCAACAACGGGAAGCACATCTATTTTTTCATTTTTTTAATCTTCTTTTACTTTATTCCATTCATCTACATAAAATGTCACATCCCCACCCATAACCTTCAACGAGGCTTTGAGCAACTCAACGGAAAAACCATCCGCTTTCCCTTCTTTTGTCATGGTAGAAAATGGAGGATAGTCTAATTCACTAGCAGATTTAAAGACTTTGTTATGTATTTTATTTTCATCGCCAAAAGAAAATAGTTGAACAAAAAAGCATGATTAAAACAGTTAATAATTTAAACATTTTCTATCCTCTTGGCTTTAAGTATACCTTGATAATGTATGTCGATAAAATTTAATACAATGCTATTCTTTTAATTTATTAATAGACTTATTTAATACTTCTAACATTTGATTTATATTTACTGGTTTATAAATATAACCTGTTACGTTAGCTCTATTAATTTGATCTGTATATTCTGATTCTGTATAGGCTGACATTATTATAATTTCTTGATCTGGATCATTTTTACGAATACTATTTATCAATTCTAAACCATTCATATTTGGCATTAAAATATCTGTTATTACAATGTCATATTTATTATGAAAGTATTTATCTAATCCATCTTTCCCATCAACAGCAAGGTCCACATTTTGGAACAGTTTATTTAACATGTATTGAGTCTTATTACGCAGAGACTCTTCATCTTCAACATAAAGTACAGACATCTTTTTTGCTTTTTCTTTTAACAGTCCTATATTTAATTCTATGTTCTTTGCCATAATACTTTATTCCTGTCTTATTGTTCTTTTAATAATTTAATAGTAAAACAAGCACCTTCATCGTTGTTATACACATCAATTATACCATTAAGATGTTCTTGAATAATCATTTTACTCATATACAAGCCGATACCTGTTCCAGTCTTCTCATCTTTTGTTGAAAAATATGGATCAAATACCTTTGGTAATATATTTGCATCTATACCACCGCCATTGTCGCATATCTCTGTATTTATATATTTCTCATCTTCATATACTCTAATACTTATTCGAGCATCTTCTTTCTTATAAGATGTTAACACATCCTTAGAGTTAGTGATGATATTAACAAATACTTGCATCAACTCTCTTGGATAGGCTTTAACTTTCTTATCTGTCTCAAAAGACCTTGTAAGTTCTATATTGTTGTTTTTAAGAGAATCTTTTACAATAGATAAGGTAGTATCTATTGTTTCTTTTATATCAACTTCGGAAATAACTTTATCAGGTTTAAAGAAGTTTCTAAAATCATCTATCGTCTTAGATAAATCTTGAGTTTGATTTAGAATACTATTCGAATACTCTTTGGCATTATCCACATTAAAATCATTAAGGGATATATCAAGTAGCATATTATTTGCATCCATGGCTATTGCTGATATTGGTTGCCTCCATTGATGGGCTATCATACCTATCATCTCTCCCATAGCTGCATGACGGGATTGATCTATTAGCATCTCATCCTTATGTTTTAGCTCAGTAATATCCATTGCGGATGATATTACTGTACGTTTACCATCTATTAAGCCTAGTGGTGCTGAACTAAATTGCCAAGTGATAGTATCTCCATTTTTTGTATGAATAGGATATTCACCTTCATCAACTTTTTTCTTTAATGCATATAAATTGTCAATATATTCTTTTACAACAGGCATTCTTTCACCATAAGCCAGATATGTCCATTTTTCTATTGTATCGATATCTTTATGCTTGTACCCAGTTAACATTTCCCAACTCTTGTTTACCATAAGAACTGTTCCATCTTCATTATGCAGCATAATTGGGTTTGGTGCTTCTTGAATTATTGTCTCTAATTCTTCTTTTTTTTGTTTTAATAGTTCAATAGCGTACTTCTTTTCTGTAATATCAGTATGAGATCCCATCATTCTAATAGCTTTGCCACTTTCATCAAATATAGTCTGCCCACGTGTTTCAATCCAGACCCAATGTTTATCTTTATGTTTTAGTCTGTGTATATTTTTGTAAAATTTACTTTTTCCTTCTTGTGAACTCATGACATCTATATATACTTGTTCTTTATCATCTGGGTGAATAAGGTTCTTCCATGTTTCAGGTCGATTTTCTAATTCATTATCCATGTAGCCAAGTAATTCCTTCCATCTCGGTGAATAATAAACTTGATTGGTCAATAAATTCCAATCCCATATACCATCAGTACTTGATTCTACAATTAATTTCAGCCTCTCTTGAGTCTCGGCTTTATCCTGCTCTAGTTGAAGTTGTTGAGATATATCTATACATACCTGAACCGACCCAAGTGTCATGTCTTTCATACTTATGGGATTGACAGTAAAGCTGTAAGTAGAGGTCGTCTCTTTTTCAAGTGAATGAGAAATAAGTCTCTTCCCACGCTTAATAACTTTACATACATCACATTCACTTTCTTCGGTGTTTTGGTTATGAAACAACATATGATTGTTTTGATTTATAATTTTGTCTGCTTCTAAATTTAAAAAAGTTTTTGTAGAATCATTAATCTGGCGGATAATTCCTTCTGAATCTACCAAGATTGAAGAAAAAGGGATGCTATTATAAGTGCTACTCTCATGTGCCAAAAATGTAAAAGGCTTTTCCAGAGATATTTTAATAATTGATAAAAATATCATCCAGTAAGATAAAAATTTAAACAGATGAGCTAACATAGTAAAAGAATCATCAACTTTAGCATAAAATGTCAATGTAAATTCAGTAAAAATTGTTAATATAATAGAAGCAATAATATAATAATATATAGACTTATCAAAGTTTTTTCTTTTCTTTGTATAAGTAAATAGAGCAAGTATTAAGATAAAAATAATACTGTATTCGAGATTTATTTTTAAAGAAGTTAATCCATTTTCTTGTTCGTAGAGAATTGGAAGATATTTTGAAAATGCCAATATATTAACAATTGCAGTGCCTAAGCCAAATAGAATAAATACTTTTACTTTTGAAATAGTATGAAAATTTACAAAAATAGCACTAAAAAGTATAAATGCCTCTAGAAAACGTGCTGCTATCCAAAATGTTAACATAATATTTGGATTTTCAATTTCGATAATTGACACTTCCGGATATGTCAACATATGCATAACATCCAACATTGATACCCAAAAATATCCAAGTCCTAAATATAATATAAAATTATTTTTTGTAAATTGGTAAGTATGAAAGACTATTACAATCATCATAAAACCAAATAAGATGGAAAACATTTCAGCCAAACTATGAAAAAGAACATGCCCTCCATAGTAGCGTGCAAGCAAGATAGTAAGTATAAATATAAATGGGATTAAGGAAGTTGTATAAAGTTTATAATTGGATACTTCTTGCATATATCAACCTTTTTCATTGGTTTTAACATTAATAAATAATCTTGATTATATCGTACTTTAAAGATAATTTAGGAATTCATTTTTTTCATTACGTCTATATTTTTCATTAATTATGTAATCGTATATAAATATATGCTAAAATCTTTTCACTAACAAACAAGGAATATTTTAATGCAAAACGCTCTTGATAAAGTAGATTTAGAAAAATATACACTCTTTAGTATAAAGATAAATGTAGTAGATACTTACGATTTTCCAAACCTAAAAGAAGGCGCAAAAACTGAGGATGAGTATGGACAATCTCTAGACCTTACCTCAGATGTAAGAAGAACAATCAAATATTCATTTCCTTGTGAGAATAAAAAAATTATATCTGCAATCAAGATCGATGAAGAAAGAGAAGATGAATACGGTGATTTATGTCGAAATATCGAATTGGACTACTCTTTACTAGTTGAAACAGAAAGTATGGATGATTTTTCTCTTGAAGAACTCCATGATGAGATAGAAGAAGTATGGAGAAATGGAAGTGACCGTTGTGACATTACCATTAGTCCAGAGACTAAGCAAGTTAGTTAAGGGAAGTAATAAATATGAGTGAGAAAATTGTTAAGTATTTCTTCATACTACTAGCAGCCAGTTTTGTTTTTGCTCTTATCTATAAAGCGACTAAACCAAATGACTATAGACACCCTCGAGATAGAAGTATAAAGTTACATTAAAATACTGTAAAGAAGTGCAATCCTAATCTCATCGTATTGCACTTGCCCATCTAAAGCCTCGAATATAGGTTTTAAGCGAGGTTTACCATCTTCACTGAAATCATCTTGATTATTTTTTTCTTTTATTTTTATAAGTGCTTCTTTTACAAGCGTCATAATCTTTCTATCTGGCATAAATTTGTCTAAGTTTATTTCTGGGTCTTGTTCTTTTAAAATACGAAGATGATTTATTATAGTCCCTTTACTTATACTTCTACTTAGAGCTAAATCATCAATTGAAATAGAACTTTCGATAAGCTCTTTTGTTTGAATGTGGGTAGGAGTTACACTGTTTTTTACAATCTTCTTCTCAGACTTTAGAACTATTTCTTGTGCTTTAATTTCGTTTATATCTATTAGACCGTCTATACTCAAGATGTAAATCTCAAATATTTTCTCAAGGTTCTCTAATGAAATAGCTTCTATCTCATCACTGGCCTTTTTCGAAGCTGCTTTAATTCTATCATCTATATGTAAGATAAGAGGATCTACAGTTAAAGCTTTATCATTAAGACCCATAAGGCGTAATCCATCTATATTTTTAATACGAGAGAGTGCAACATAACCCTGCCCGACTTCAAAGGTTTTAGATAAATCTATCTCAGCAGAATCAAGTGTCATACCTTGGGATTTATGTATAGTTATTGCCCAGGCGAGTTTAAGTGGAACTTGCGAGACTTTCGCAACTATATTTCCACTGTCATTTTCTATTGTCCAATCTTCTAACCCAAGTTTAATTAAGGCTCCATACGACGTTTTTACAATGGGAAGATCTGTTTCCTTGTCAAAGTCTGTTATGACACCTGTAGTACCATTAACGAAGCCTAGTTCATGATTATTTTTTATAAACATTACTACTGCATCTTTTTTTAATGTTATCTCTTCTAAGACAAGAGAAGATTTAAATATCTTCTCAATATTTTTTGCTGTTCCTTCTGACTTATATTTAAATACATAAGAGGGCTGATTTACTTTGTTTAACTCATCACTATTGATTCTATCAACATCTATATTATGTGTGTAGAGTTTCGTTGGTGTAAAATCTATATCAAGATCTTTGTGGTGTCTTGAGTTTAAAATATCATAAGAGTTACTTGAAACACTACCACTTCTAATCTCGTCTAAGATACTAATGAGAACATTATCATCTTGTCTAAATTTTTCTTGTAAATAACATGTTTTTAGTTCTAACTCTTTCCACGAAGGAGACTGCCAAGCAAAGCGTTTGTCTTTAGGAATTTTTGAGATAGGTGGAAGTTGAAAGAAATCTCCAGAGAGTATGGTTTGTACACCACCAAATGGGATGTTATTCTTTTTAAAAGCTCTCAGTATTTTATCCATGGCTGAAAACATCTCAGGAGATACCATTGAGATCTCATCAATGATAAGAACCTTTAATTTAGAAAATCTTGTTTGGAGGTACTTCTTCTCTAGTAAAGATTCAATATAATAATCATCTATAGTATCCCGTATCCCAAGACTAAAAAATGAGTGTATAGTTTGGCCTTGTAAATGTGACGCTGCTATACCGGTAGGTGCTACAATGGTTGGAATTATTTTTCTAGACTTTAAATAGAATGTAAATTTATTTAAGAGATACGTTTTACCAGTTCCAGCCGAGCCTGTAATAAAAACATTATTACCAGTTTTCAATATATTTAGCGCAGTGTTTTGCAAATTGCATATCCTTAATTTTTGCAATTATAACTAAAGAAACTCAATACATTTATATAAACTAGGTCGAGAGGAAAGTTCTATTTCATTTAAAATAGATGGAATGGGATCTAGAGAGTTTTCAATATCATCAACGTATAACATCTCTGCAAATTCATTCTCAATATAAAGATAAATAGTATTACCAATTAGGTGCGCATAACAGTTAGTACTTATGTCTATTAGTTTCATATTTACTCCATTACAATTTTATTACTCATCCAAATAATTTAGAAAATAAACCCTTCCCTTTTTCTAGTTCTTTATCTATCATCTTAAAGTATTTATCTATTGCTAACAAACCTACTTCAGCTTTCTTAACCATTTTATCTTTACCTATGACAACAGTTAAAGGTACACTTCTTACCATGAACTTATTTGAGAGCTTTGGGTTGTACGATGAGTTCACTTTTGCTATGACCACATTATCATTTTTATAGTGCTCTGATAGATTTGGAAGATAACCTAACAGTGTTTGGCACGGTCCACATGTATCACTATAGAAATCAATAAAGACCACAGCCTCTGTCTCTTCCATAAATGAAGTATAGTTAGAATCTGTAAGTTCTAGTATATTTGACATATAAACTAAGCCTGGAGTAAAGTAACTAAAGGATCAGCAGTAGTTACTTCTCTATCTTTATAGTTTGCTACTAAATCATTAATACGCAGTTTATCTTCTAGCTCATTAGCTTTAGTATCTTTAACACTTTGGTACTCACTTTTTAAAGTCTGAGTAAAAGCTTGTATATTTTCTCTCAATGTAAAAGATGTTGATTCACTCGACTCAGGGTTTAAAACATTATCTAGTTGTGTCATGATAGTATCAAAAGTTATTTGCTTTTGCTCGTAAGGGTCTTTAAGTTGTGTCTGTACAAATAGATCTATATCTAATGAAGTATTCTCTCTAAGATAATCTTTTTGAGAAGCTGGCATATTATTTATATGTTGGGCTAAATCATTCTTTACTTTATTTATATCAAGTGTTAGAACTAGTATAGAGAGGGTATTGTCTTCATCTGAATTATTGAGTGCATTTACAAATGCTTCTTTTAAATCATTATCAATATCCTGAGGAATAAGTGAAATAGTTTTCACTTCACCATCTTCCGTAAAACCATCATTATCAAAATCATATTTTTCATAAAAATGCATTAACAAATTATATGCACCTTCATCTGAGAGTTCATTTACTTCCACTGCATCTGCTAGTTGTGTATAGTTTTGTAGTGTCTCTAATTCTTCTACTGTTAGGTCTGCAACAAATTCTTTAGCGTTTGATACGTTAACCTCCGCGTCTATAGCTTGCTCATATATTTTCTCAAAATCTTCTTTATATGTTTCTCTCGCTTTAGCAAAGTCGCTATGAAGATTGAGACCTTTCATAATCGAAGTGTGTTCTTGGTATTTGGTTGATGTTTCCATATTTAAACCTTTATGATAAATAGCAAGATATATTCCAGACATTTATTGTTCCTTTTAAAGGATATAATTTTGTATGAATTTGACACAACGACAAAAAATCAAAGATAAAATATACCAATACCTTGAAGCAACTAAAATAGAGATAGAGTCATTAAAAGAAAAGACTAAGCCTATTACACCGGACTGTTCACTTGGAAGATTAACCCGTCAAGAGATGATACAAGAACAACAAGTAAATGAGCATGCTTTACATGAAGCAGAAATACGATTCAATAAACTCAAATATGCCTCTGGAAAAATTGACAAAAAAGACTATGGTATTTGTATGGAATGTGAAGAAGATATTTTATTCGAAAGATTAATCCTTGTTCCTGAATCATCCCACTGTGTGAGCTGTAAACAAGAGTTAGGTTTATAATTGTGCAAGTAAATAATATCTTTAAAAATATCCCTACTAATCTAGCAGACGAATCGTTTGAAGATATCATCTCAAAAGATGGACTGAAGATTGAGAAAATAATTTCCTATGGTCACATAACAGAAGAATTTCAATGGTATGATCAAGATCATGATGAATGGGTAATTCTATTAAAAGGTGAAGCTACTTTATCCTTTGAGAATGAAAATGCTATAGAACTGAGTCTAGGAGAGTATATCAATATCCCCGCACATAAAAAGCATAGAGTATCTTGGACCTTACCAAATAAAGAGACTATTTGGTTAGCAGTGCACTATTAAACTATATTGATACTATTAATTAGTATTTAATTTTATCTTTGCATCTTGTATCAATCCATCTCTTATTGTTGTATGGCATGTTCTACAATCTGATTTAATCCCATAATCTACTTATATTAAAATCATATATATTCTACACTAATAAAAATAGAGCATTAGCAAATAATGATATAATCTCATATATACTTAATTTAAAAACTCAGGGTCTTATATGAAAGCGAACTATAAAATAGTATTTTTTATACCACTACTAATGGTCATACTTTCCCTTTCAATAACTGTAATCAATCATATTATTTCTCTAAACAATGCTGAGCATCAATTAAAAACCCAATCTCTTCCACTTTCTATTGATAATATATATACCGATATTCAAAAACATATCATAGAACCATACTTAGTGTCGTCAATGATGGCTAATGATACATTTGTTAAAGATTGGCTTATTAATGGTGAAGAAGATAGTTTAAAAATCCAAAAATACTTACATAGCATAAAAAATAAATATGAAATGTTTAGTACGTTCTTAGTTTCTGAAAAATTAAAAAACTACTATACTCAAAATGGATTTGTTGAAAAAATATCTAAAAGTAACCCTCATAATTCATGGTATTTCGACTTTAAAGACAGTCAAAAATCACACGAAATCAATTTAGACTTCAATGAAAATTTGACCAATACAATGATGATGTTTGTTAATTATAAAATATACGATCATGAATATCAACTAATAGGAGCAACTGGCATTGCACTGAGAATTTCATATATTAATGATATGCTAAAAAGATTTAGACAAAAGCATAATTTGAAAGTTACTTTTTATGATGAAAATGGAAATGTTGTTTTAGCAGAAAAAGCTTTTAATGGAAATGCAAATCTAGTTGATAACAAAAATTTAAAAAAACTAAAAGATAAAATTATTTCAAAAAGCAGTAACCTCATTGAGTATAAAGATCAGGGAGAAAGTTATCTTATTAAAACAAAGTTTATACCTGAGCTAAATTTATACCTGAGTGTTGAAGCAAAAATTAGTAATTTAACAAAAGACCTACAAAAAGTTTTTTATTTCAATCTCTTCTTCTCTTTGTTAATAACCCTAGTAATTACCTCATTCATACTCTTTATAGTAAGAGTTAACAATAAAAAGATTCTTTATTTAGCGGAGTTTGACACTTTAACAGAGATTATGAACCGAAGAGTATTTAAAGAGAAGTGTGAATACTTTCTACTGCTTTTAAAAAGAGATGAAAAAAAATTGTCATTTATCTTTTTAGACATTGATGACTTCAAAAATATAAATGATAAGTTTGGACATAGTACGGGGGATGAAGTTCTCAAACTTTTTGCTTCAATTATAAAAACGCATTTAAGAGGAACTGACTTAGTAGGAAGATGGGGTGGCGAAGAATTTACAATTTTACTTATAGATTGTAACTTAGAAGAAGCAAAAATAAGAACAGAAAAATTAAAGCAAACTATTGAAAACAATAGGGGTTTACAATATTTAGCTAAATCCAATATAACCGCAAGTTTTGGAGTAACAGAAGTCACGATAAATGATAATATTGATACCATAATTCAAAGAGCTGATAACGCTATGTATATTTCAAAAGAAGAAGGAAAAAATAAAGTTACAATAATTTAATATAATAATAAAGAAAATTGTCAATGCTCTTTATTTTTCATAAACACAGATACAATTACGACCACTTCCTTTAGCTTTGTAGAGTGCAGTATCTGCATTAGAAACCAAAATTGAAACTTCCTTGGCATCTTTTGGAAAGCTAGAGATACCGATACTTACCGTTACTGAGATACTTTCTCCATCTTCTATATCAAATGATGTTGTTTCTAGCATATGACGTAGCTTTTTAACAATTTTTCTGGCTGTTTCAAAGATAAGTACAGTTATCTCTTCCCCTCCATAACGAAAAATATAACTTAAAATAATTTTAATTGCAACGAAGAAAAGGGACACTTTTAGTTTTTTTATTCCTATTCATATACAATAAGAAGTTGTTAACTAAACTAATATCAAGCGATTATGCTTGATATTAATCATTTTCAAAAAGATTTATATCTTTTGGGTATTCATAATAAATTTCAATTTTTGCACCTTCTACTGGAAGTGTACCAAAGAAAGCTATTGAATTTGTTCCCTCAATATATATATACCCATTTTTTATACTAGGGCTAGATTCTACTCCGTCTACGATTACTTTGAGACTATTTGGTTTCACGTATCTGTTGCTAAGTTTATATGCTCCGGCAGCTTGAAGTACAATATTTTGCATCACAGCATTAAAATCTGGAGTATCTCCACCATTACAAATATTACCAACAAGTCCACCTGTTTCATTTGCTAAGTCATCATACTGTCCATTTGTATCAACTCCTTCTTCATAAAATGAGTTTGTACCACAAAGACCAGTATCTACAATGGAATTAACCAAAATATTGTCTCTCACAAAAAGGTTGTCAGTCACATCAAATGCACCAGCGGCTCTATAAGTATATTGACTGACTTCATCACTTAAGATTATAACACTTAGCTGTGTATTATCTCTTGGAAAACCAAGTGGTAGCAACAAACCATCTGTAGAATCTCCGTTGTTTGTACTTTGAAGTGCCTGTTCACTATTGTAAATACCTGTTTCCGTAGGGTTTCCAGATGTATTAATATCATCTACCTCTGATTTAAACATAGTTATATTATTATCTATAATTCCGACACTGTTAACACTTCTATCGTAACAGTTTTCTGTACATGGTACTCCATCTGCTCCATCACTTGTAGTTAGAATTGCTATATTGTAATTCATACCAGCAAGATTTATTGATCGCTCAAAATCATTAGCTGCTGCAGTAAGGGCTATCTGTTGATCACCCATAGAACCAGAATCATCAATCATAAATAAAAAGTCTGCTTGATTACCATTATTTGCTAATCCAGAAAAAGTATCCGTTGTAGAAACAAGTCTCTCATTCAATCCAGTAAAGTTTGTCCCACTTGATAATGCTTTCATAAGTGATAGGTTTTCTACAAAGATATCTGTTTCATTTGTATCAGGAGATATGGAAAGAGTATAGTAGTAATTATCATTAAAATCTGTAACTGTTACAAACATTCTAAATGCAGTTGCACTAACACCTGAACCAGCTGTTAATGTTAACGTTGTTGAAGCTAATGTGTTCAACATATTATTACTTAAATCTAGTGCAGTAGTAGCTTGGGGAGTTGAAAACTTATAATCACCTACGCTAAATTCAGAGTATTTTGTAAAAAATTGTTCATTAATCGTTGAAAAATCATCATTTACATAGTCTTCAGCTTTAATTACTTCAACAATAGCTCTTAATTCTTCGGTTGTAACATACCCACCAGCCGCATCAGCTAAAAGCCTTACATCATTTTTTTCTATTGCAAATCCTGCTACAGATTCTGTTCCACCGACAGTAGTAGCCTTCATAACAATGCCTTTTACATCAGTTACTGCCTCAAATGTAGTAGCTCCATTAATAATATAGTTACTACTTCCTACAATGCTTTTTTCACTATCAGTAGGGAGGTCTGCTTGTGGCTTATCTCCACAACCAAAAAACAAACTTGCTACGAATATGTATATAGTGAATATAATTGATTTTTTCTTATTCATTATTTATTCCTAACTAAAATTTATAATTTATACCAACATAAGCAACTGTTAGTTGTTCCAAATCATTGTTCTTATCAATAAAACGACTAGATGAATAACGGTATCCAAATTCTAAATTTATAGGACTTTTTGATGTTGTCATAACACCGGCTTGTAAGCCATACAATAGTGCACTTTTATGTGAAGTACCAAAAGTTGAGTCAACATTGAGATTAACACCTCCAATATGTGCACCAAAGAAAAAAGAAACTGGATAGTTTTCTGTAATGTTAAACATTTGTGTATAAGCTTCTGTATTTATAGTAAGTGTTTGAAATCCACCCTCTCTGTTTGAAGAGTCCTCAAATGCATCTAAATAATTATATGATAAATACACTCTTGAGTTTTCATCTATTACACCGACTTTTATTCCATATGTTGAAATCTCTTCATTTTCATAATTTCCATTTGATCCTTTCAAATCTACCCAACTTAAAGCTGCCTCAGCACCTATAAATATCTCATATTTAGAAGCATTCGCGTTTGTAATAAAAGTTAAAAACACCAATAGACCATAAAATATTTTTTTCATTTTAATTCCCTTTTTTTGTTTGTTTTTGTATAATATCATTATATAAATTAAATTCCTATTTTCTACTAGCAAGTTTTCATATTTTTTTAATTTAAAGTTAATTATTTCAAATAGGTAAAAGAAGAGGGATATTGATGTGTCAACCCTATATCAAATCTAAGGAGTTTAGTCTCTGCTCTTAGCCTTTTATTTTATTGTTCTAAACTCTCTTTAGCTAATTTAACTACTGTATTAGTTAGATCTCTAAACTCACTTGTATATTGACTCTTTTTCATTTTTCTACCTTCTTCATACTTTTATTTTAACTCAGATTTATTTAATTCTTAAGTATGAATTAGTGTAGCCACATCACTATTTAATCCTAACACAATTTCTACCTCCATTTTTAGCCTCATAAAGTGCATTATCAGCTCTTTGCAAAGCTAATTCAATATTTACTTCGTTTTCTAAATCAACACAAGAGACACCTAAACTGATTGTACACTTTACGCTCTTATTATTCTTAAGAGCTATGGAGAAATTTTCAGTTTTTGTTCTTAATTTTTGAGCAACTTTTGTTGCAGCCTCAATATCTGTTGTGGGAAGTAAAATAACAAACTCCTCTCCGCCAAATCGGCATGTAATGTCACTTTTTCTTTGAGTATTTTTTAAGATATTTGCAAATTCCATAAGAACATCATCACCGATTTTGTGTCCATAAGTATCATTGATGTTTTTAAATTTATCTATATCGATCATTATTAAGGACAGGTTTTCTTGTTTTCTCTTGGCTATAGAAAGTACATCATTAGAAGCACTTGTGAAGTATCTTCTATTATATAGTTGGGTTAAGGGATCAGTAACAGCTAATAGTTGTAGCTCATGTGTTCTCTCTTGAACTTTTTTTTCAAGAGTCTCATTGAGAGTTTTTAACTCATTATAAGATTTTTGCAATTTCTGAGACATCTGCATAAAAGATTTTGTTAAGAGACCTACTTCGTCATTACTATTGATGTGGAGAATCTCTTTAGTATCTTCAAGTTTTCCATTGGCTATTTGATCTGCTCTTTTTGTTAAAAGCAAAATAGGGGTAGTAATCTTTATAGCCAATGTATAACTTAATGCTCCAAATAATATAGAAAATAATACAGCAGAGAAAAAAGCATCTCTGATCCGTTCATCTATAAAATTTTGTATATCTTTTTGTGCATTCTCTATCTCATCATTTAACTCTTTTAAAGAGTAGAGTATATTTAAATTTCCCCATTTTGAGGAGAGCGTAATAGGGGAAGAGACTATGATATGTGTTTGAGTTTCCTCAAATGAGAGCTTGTTTACATCTTTTTTAGAAGCTATTCCTTCAAAAATATGTACAGATTGTAAATTATTACTTAAAGAGATACCGTCTATGTTTTCTCTTTTTACAAGTTGGGTAAATAATATTTGTATATGAGATATATTCATCGAAGCAAGATCATTTTCAATCTCATTTTTGTAGTACGCCATTGTATAGGTGGCATTTTGAATGAGATTGTTTTGCATAAGTTTTACTCTTTTTTCAAGCTCGAAGTTCAATATCCTTTTTTGCTCCTTGATACTGCTGTAAGTAAAGAGCCCAACAACTAAAAATACTATACTTAAAATAGCTAGAATAAACTTATACTTTATGCTCATCGAATTACCTTGTTGACAACTGAAAGTGCATGTACATCGTAATGTATTCCTAGACTCTCTACCATCTTTTTATTAAAGATTACATTCGTTCCCATAGGAATTTGTATTTTGATAAACTCTTTTTTATCGTTAAAGAGTTGCATCATATGTGCTATTTGTCTTCCTATAGTTGGGTTATCAGCAGAGATCACTAAAGAAGCACCAAATTTTATATAAAGATCGTGGTAGGCGAAAATAGGTTTTTTTATTTTTTTCATATGCTCAAAAAGCTTTATAACTCTTTGTTCATCTTTTAAAAGGAGTGGGTCTGCTATTAAGATAAGTCCATCAGTTTGCTGCATATTTTGCATCTCTAGAGAACCATCGCTTGTGATCTTCTCCCCAATGATTTTTATTCCTATTTTTGAAGCATTACTTTTAAAATTCTCAAAAAGATCTTTTGTGTAGTCACTATAAATAAGGCTAAGCGTTTGTGTCTCATGAAATAAAGACTTAATAAGAGTTAAGTGCATCCCACTATGAAGCTCATTTGAAACACCATACCTGTTTTCACTTATATCGAGTCTGTTGTGGTTTATAATAGAACTAAAGAATATAGTTTTTTCAGGGATATATGCATTTGCGTATCTATATGCTTTTGAACCTATAGTATAAACTATATCTGGGTATTCATCATAAATATACTCTTTGATCTCTTTTTGTGAGAGTTTTGCTATATCTAAGAGTTCATAAGGTTTTTTAGTGTTTTTGATAAATTCTTCTTGCACAGATTTATATTTTTCTATATTGGCATTTGAGTTAAGTATCAGAATTTTATCTGCGTAAAGACTTAGGATAAAAAGTGCTAGTGTCAATAGTATTTTCATTTCACACCTCCTAATTCTTGTAGATCATTCTTTGTTAGGATTACGATTTTATCTATTCCTAACATATCAAGCACTTTTTTACCTTCATCTCTTGAGTCCATAGTTGTAAAAACCTCTATGAATTCTTTGTCGTGATGCTTTTTTATCTTTGAAGCTACTAACATTCTTAATGTTGGAGTTGATTCAGCAAATATCTTCATTTGTGATGCTAAGAAACTGTTGGCTTTTTTAAGTAACTCAAAACTATCTTTTGAAACCAATGCAAATTGACTCATACCAAAACCAACTGACATTAAGGCATCAATCTCTTTTGGTACTTTAAGTATGTCTAGGGAGCTATTTAAAGTGAGTTTATTTATATGAGCAGTTGTATATTCATGAGGGAAAGGAGTTGTTAGTGTGCCGGTATAAGAAGAACCCTTTTTCCCAATTAATACTTTTGTATCTGTAATACTCTCTTTTTTAAGAGCAACCAGTCGCACTTGAAGGTTATACTTCTTTGCTATTTGTTTATAGTGCCAACTTGAGAGAATAACAACAATATTTTCATCTTTAAGGTACTCTTCAAAAGTCTCTTTATTGTTAAAAGCTTGAAAATTATAATCTCCAAAGTATTGGAGATACTGATCAAAATTGATTTTCAATAATTTAAAATCTTTGATATTTATCTCAGTAGTGTAAAAGTATACTTTCTTTTCCTCTGCGTAAACAGAACTTAATAAAAGAAGTATCAGTATCAGCTGCTTTAGTTGTATCATGAACTACCTATAATTTTTGTAAACAAACATTCCAGTATGTTAGCACAAATTTTTGAATAATTAAGAGTAAAATCAACAGAATTATAGATTTGTTTATTAAAAATACTTATTTATACTTTTCCCTTAGCATTTTATTGGAATTTCTTGTATATAAGACTAAAAAAAAGATATATCTGGTATATTTCTGATAGTAAAACTATAAGATAGTTTCAATAAAAGGTTAATCATGAAAAAATCATGTATAAGTTTATGTTTTTTAAGTTCGCTATTATTTTCAAATAATTTAACTAGTATAGAAGAACAATTTACTAAGGAACAAAACTGGTTAGAAGCAGAAACATTTGTTATATCTGCATCACGTATAAAAGAAAATATTAAAAAAACACCCGCTAGTGTTACTGTTATACAAGAAGAACAAATAGAAGCTATGGGAGCTGAGAATATATACGATATATTAAAAACAGTTCCGGGTATAGATGCATCAGGAGGTAATGTATATACTGATAGGGTTTCTGTCTCCGGGATTCAAACATGGTTTAGTGAAAAAGTTCTTTTCTTGTTAGACGGACACTCATTAAATGTAGATTATTTAAACGGCGGTGCTACAAGCGCATATAAAGATATCCCGATAGAGTTAATAAAAAGAGTAGAGGTCGTGACTGGACCATCTTCTGCACTTTACGGTGAAAATGCATTTATGGGATTGGTAAACATCATTACCAAAAAAGCTGAAGATATAGATGGAACTATAGTGACTATTAAAGGGGGGAGTAACGAAGCTGCAGCAGTAAATCTTCATTATGGAAAAAAATATAATGAATTTGCTGTAACGGCGAATATTAACTCTAAACAAGAGAATGAAAAAATATTTGTAGAATCACAAAATAAAGAAACTAACCCAGAGATAAATTCGTTTAATTCACACCTCTCTTTAGTGCATGATTATGGTTTTTACTTTATGGGAAATTTTAATAAGACAAATGATAAATCGAAGTATGGGTTAATGAATGTTTTAAATGATATTGATTACTCAAAAAAGGAAACAATCCTTTTAGAAACAGGATATAAAAGCTCTTTAAATAAAAACTTAGATATTCATGCAAGAGTATATTATGATAATTTCGATGTAGAAAATATATGGTATATGCCTTATTCATCTCCCTCTGTTTTAGAGTATTTATATACTACAAGAAAAATAGGTTCAGAGATACTTTTAACTTACTCTGGGGAGAATTTTAGTTTAGTCTCTGGTATATCTTATGAAAAACAAAGCATAAAAGACCCTTATCAAGGGGAGTTAAACGGAGTGGAAGAACCAAACTTTATAGATGAAGTAGACAGAGAGGTTAAATCATTATTTTCTGAACTTTTGTATGATGTAAATGATGATTTTAGGGTTAATGTCGGTGTAAGATATGACTACTATAGCGACTTTGGCTCAACAATAAATCCAAGAATCGGTTCAACTTATTCTATAAATAAGACAAATACTTTAAAGCTGATGTATGGTGAAGCATTTAGAGCCCCAACATTTGCAGAACTTTATAATAAAAACAATCCAGCATTTGTAGGTAACCAAAATCTAAAGCCTGAAACGATAAAAACTACAGAAATCACTATTATAAATAACGATATAGATAATACTCAACTCTCATTTACACTTTTTAAAAGTGACATAGATGATCTGATTTTAGTTGATGCATCTAGTGGAAATAAATATATGAATATTGGTAAAATAATAACAAAAGGTGGAAAAATAGAGTTAAAATATGAGTTATCTAGAGGCTCTTATGTTTTAGCAAACTATTCATATCAGGATGCACAAAACAAAACGACAAATGAGGATATGCCAGATGTCTCAAAACATTTGGGGTATGCAGCACTTAATTATAGAGCGGGTAGCGATTATAATTTATACATAGATGCAAAGTATAAGGGTGAGCAAACAAGAGGTACTAGTAGTTTCGGTGCGGCTATTAAAAGTGCTACAATCGTAAATGCTACATTAAATATAAAAGATATTTTTGTAGATGACATGAAAATGAAATTAAGTATTAATAATTTATTTAATAAAACTACTTACGACTCAGATACATGGATTGATTACCAAGTAGCTGAGAGATCGTTTCTTGCACAACTAAGTTACAAATTTTAGTGATTAGGGTTTAACAGTGGGAATAAATATAGTATATTTGAGAAAATATTTCCTTTTTCTTTTGCTTTTAGTAGTTGTTTTATTTCTCACAGCTTGTGCTAAACCTATAGCGCTTGATATGAAAAAAGGCTTAATGGCTGATTATGGTGCATCACCTTGGTACACGGAAGATATTAAATTAGGAACTAGCAAGGTAAAACTTTCTCCTGACACGGGAGCAAATTTTATTTGGGTAACTTCAAATTTATGCAAAACAAAAGCTTGTAAAAATCATGAAAGTGTTGATTCTAATCAGCTTGGGTTTAACTGGATAGATACAAATTCCACTGAACGCTCTTTTGGTCCATGGGGATCTATGATAACACAAACTGCTCAGATAGGTTTTAGTGCAGATAATATACCTTATACGGTTGAAGATTTTTATGCCTCCACATATTATAAAGGAAATCAGTTTGAATATTTAGCCTGGGATGGAGGTATCGGTTTTCCACCGTCTAGCGATGGGATGTCAGCAGGTTCAAGCTTCTTTTTTGCTTCTTTATACAATAGTGGAAAAATTACAGAACCTATTTTTTCTATGGTTACTTATGAATCTACTAAAGAGGGGAAGCTTTATTTAGGTGGTGAAAATCCAGATGAATTTAAAGAGGAAAGTGCAATTGTTTTACAGCCTAGTCCTACAGGTGCCAATAATTGGATCTGGGGGACTGATCTCTATAAATTTATGGTTGGTGAACAAAGTATCTCTTCTTTAAAAGGTGCAGTGTTCTTTTTAGACAGTGGTTCTTCTTTGTTTAAAGGTGATGATAAATATGTAACTCCTATTTTAAAGCAATTATTTTCTATAAAAGATACTAAAGGGGATGATATCTTTAGTAAAGTATTTGATAATGACGGTAACTGGATTAGTTTGGAGTATGCAAATCAAAAAGGTCCTTATGATTATGTAGGTATTTTACCAAATATCTCTCTTAATATAGGGCAAAGTTGTTCTAGTGAAGATAATATGTCAGCACATATAACACTTAGCCCATCACAATATTCATACTATGTGCAAGAGGGAGACCGAAAAGGAAAATATGTTCCTGCTTTTAGTGTATTAAACGGTATTGGAGGTTTACTTGTAGGTTCTACATTTATGGATCTTTTTTATACCACTTTTAATTATAAAGATATTGGCAATGGGAAACTTAATCAAGGAGATATGATTATTTATAAAAAAGAGTCAGGCACTACGCCTTATAGTGTTGAGTGTATTAAAATATAAGGTATGAAGATATAATAGTGAAACAATAAAAATATTTTAGCTACTAATGAGCTACTATAAGATTTCAAAGCTTTGCAATATCGTGTTTTTGGGCACAGTTTCGGAACACTATGCCGAGAAATTTAATTAAAAGTAAAATTCTTTAGGCTAGAAAGTACTTAAAACTACTGTATAGTAGTGCTTAAAAAGGATTTATTTACAATGAGCTGTAAAAAAACGCAAAGATATGTCCAAACTGTAGTTCAAAAGAAACAAAAAAGAATGGAAAACTAGGTGGAATACAAAGGTATAAATGTTCAAGCTGTAGTACTTGTTTTTCATCTAAAAAAAGACCAGATAAACTCCAAGAAATCATCTTCAAAAAATACATTTATTACGACAAACCTTAAGTGATTTAGCAGAGGGTTACAAGAAGAGTACTCGCTGGATTCAGAAGCAAGTATTTGAGTATGAACCAGAGATAAAAGTTCATAATCCAAGAGAGATAGTTCTTGTTTGCGATGCTACATTTTATGGAAAGAGGAAAGACAAGTTAAGTACTTTAGTTTTTAAAAACAATATCACAAAAGAAATACTTTTAACAAAACATATTGAAAGTGAACTCTGCGCAGATTATAAACAACTCCTTAAGCAACTGCTGGAATTAGGCTACACAATATATTCAGTTACATTTGATGGTAAAAGAGGTCTATACAAGGTATTTAAAGACTTTCCTGTACAAATGTGTCACTTTCATCAAGCAAAGACTGCAAGAAGATATATCACAAAAAAACCTAGACTTCAGGCGGGTAAAGATCTTAAGAGAATTATGTATCCTCTTACAGAGACAAATGAGAAAAACTTTACAAAAAAACTAGATGAGTGGCATGACATTTACAAAGATTTTATTGAAGAGAAAAGTGTAAACCTAGAAACTGGTAAATCTTATTACACTCATCAAAAAGTCAGGTCTGCATATCGAAGTTTGAGAGCTAACTTACCTCACTTATTTATCAGAAAAAAGCACAAATATTTCGAGATTTCAAATACGACTAATACTCTTGATGGTGGAACTTTTTCTCCATTAAAAATACTCATTAAAATTCATAGAGGATTAGGTAAAAGTTTGAAGTTGAAAATAGTTGATGACTATCTTTTAAATTATAAGAAAAAACGATTACTTAGCCTAAAATATTTTACTTTAACTCTATTTTTCTATGAGTTTTTATCATATAACGCCAATTCAAGTTTAAAGAGCAACACTCTTAAAATTCAATAGGCGGGTAAATATAGAAGCGCCAATTCTAATATCAAGTGCAATATGCACTTACTTCTAAGAAGAAAAGCTATGTGTTTTTAAATAAAGATGATGAACATTATTATGACATCAAACGTATTAGAGATTCTAAGTGGAAGAACTTACTTAAAGAGTGTGATATTGAGTATAGAACTATCTATCAGATGAGACATACTTTTGCAACTGTGATGATAGAAAACAATGAAGATATACTTTGGGTTAGTAATATGCTTGGTCATACTGATGCTTCAATGACATTACAAATGTATGCTAAATATAGAAAGAGAGATGATGTTAAAAGAGCTTCGTTTCTCGGTGCTATTTAGGTGCTAATATGTTTGGACACAAAAGGGCACAGTAAGTAAATAATTTAGTTGGGAATACAGTGTTTATGAGGTTTAAATAAAAGTGGCTCCGGATGCTGGATTCGAACCAGCGACCAAGTGATTAACAGTCACCTACTCTACCGCTGAGCTAATCCGGAATGTGTTAGGGCGGAATTATACTCAATCAAAGTGGGAAAAGTCAAGAGTTTTTAGGACTTTTTCAACTTTCTTTTTTCATTTTCCATTGGTACTAAAAACTCGAGGTTTCCAACTATCTTTTTTACTACTTTATGTTTCTCAATTAAGAGTGTTAATCTATCTATTGAGTCATTATCAAGCAGTAAATTGATATCATCTTGAGTTAATGGTCTTTTATCTAAAGTGTTTAAAATATCTTCATCACTGTAGTATGCGTTATTTGGCTCGGCATGAATTCTTGAAGCTATGTGTATAGGCAAAGACTTATCAAACTCATGAGATGCTTCAAAAAGTTCTTTATAACTAATTCCCATTACGGGATAAGCTGGTGGTCTATCTATTGTTCCTAAGTCTATTCGCTCAGCATCAATCTCAAGTAGTACTTCGTTGAGTTTTTGCATCTCTTCTTTTGTATCATTAAGTCCATGTACAAAAAGTATCTCTATAAAAAGCTTGCCTTTGTAAATTTTAGAAAATTCTTTTACCCTACTCACTACTTCAGCAATCTTAATGCTTTCATGAGGTCTATCTATCTTTTTAAATATATCAGGACTGATTGCATCAAGAGACAACTTTACCTGATCTAATTTTAGTAATGAATTGAATACAGACTCTTCTACTAAAGTTGCACTATTTGTAAGTATCAAAGTTTCAGTTTTACCTTTGATTTTATCTATTTCATCTATTAGTTCTGAGAGATTTGGATAAAGTGTTGGTTCACCATTCGCAGTTAAAGTTATAACGTCTATCTTTTCATCTAAATGCTTTTGTAATTCTCTAATAATTTCTTGAGTACTTATGACAATAGACTGAGAATCAACTGTTACCATAGGAGCTAGTTCACAGTAAAGACAATCAAAGTTACACTGTTTTGCAGATGGTGAAAGATCGACACCTAAACTCATGCCAAAACGGCGTGAGTTTATTGGTCCAAATATTATATTATTTTTTGCCGCTGACACGTTGGCATTCACTAACAAAGTGTTTAGCATTTTCTACAGGCACATCAGGAAGAATTCCATGTCCCAGATTAAAGATATGACGTTTGCCACCCATAACACTATAAATCTTCTCTACAGACTTAGTTGTCATCTCTTGTGAGTACAAACGACATGGTTCCATGTTTCCTTGTAGAACATATTTATCTCCAAGCTTTTCTTTTGCAAGTGACATTGGAGTAGCCCAATCAACACCGAAAACATCAAAGTTTCCATACACTTTATCGTAAAATGCAGGGATACCTTTTGGAAACATAATAATAGGGATATTAGGATATTTTGACTTTAAATAATTAGCGATTTCAACCATATACTTCCATGAAAATTCATCATACATATCTATCTCAATTGCCGCTGCCCAGCTATCAAAGATTTGAACTACATCTATTCCTGATTCTATTTGTTTTTCCATGTAGTATTTTACAACTTGTGTTACTTCATGAAGAATATTGTGAAGAAGCTCAGGGTTTGAGTACATCATCTTTTTGCAAATGTTGTATGTTTTAGTCCCTTGACCTTCAATCATGTATGTTGCAAGTGTCCAAGGAGCACCAGTAAAACCGATAAGTGCTATCTCATCTCCACGTTCATCAAGCTGTGTCCGAAGAAGTTTAATCGTGTCATAAACATAAGTAAGTTTATCTGCCGCTTCTTTTCCAGTAGTAAGTCTATCAAGGTCAGCTTGTGATTTTATAGGATCAGAAAACTTAGGACCTTCACCTGTAAAAAATCCTAAATCCATTCCCATCTCATCAGGGATTACCAAGATATCAGAAAATAAAATTGCTGCATCTACACCAACAATATCTAAAGGTTGAATAGTTACTTCTGCCGCTTTTTTAGGGTCATGACATAAGTTTAAAAAGTTTCCAGCCTCTGCACGTACTGCCTTATATTCAGGAAGATAACGCCCTGCTTGTCTCATCATCCAAACTGGAGTGTATGGAGTTTCTTTACCTAAACATGCATCTACAAATATTTTACTCATTATTTTTTACCTACTTTTCCTAAATAATATAATCCAACCGCGACTGCAGTAATTGAAAGTGCGAAATAAAGCATATCTAATGCTCCAGTATATGTTGTATGTCCAACTTTTTGAAAGAATCCAACTACAAGAACCATAACAATAACTTTAGATATTTTGTCTTTAAGTTGATCAAGTGAATGAATAGCTAAAATCTTATTATCTTCACCACTTTCATCTTTTGCTACATCTATTTCTGATATGAAAAGTTCATATAAACCAAATGAGAAAAGCAACATCACTACACCAATAAGATATAAATCAACAGCACCAATAATACCACCAACTACATTTTCATGAAAATTCTCTGGATGAGCACTTGTTATATATGTTGTTAGTACATATTTTGCTGTTTCATATATATCAAATGACGCAACAACAAAAAGTACTACTGCTCCAATAAGACCAAATACAACAGCAAGGATAACCATAAATCTTGATGCCCATAAAGAGCCTTCGAACATCTTTTCCATGTTTACTTTTCTCCTTCCATTTCTACCCATTTTTGAGCAATTCTAACGGCATTTGTAGCAGCTCCAACTCTAAGATTATCTGCAACAACAAAGAGGTGAAGCATATTTTTTGCATACACATCATTTCGTATTCGCCCTACAAATGTTTCATTCTTATCTACACATGTTGCAGGCATAGGGTAAAGTGCTTCGTCTGGATTATCTAAGATAACAAGATTAGGAGCTTTACTTAGTATTTCTCTTGCTTCGTCTGCTAGCACGTCATTTTTAAACGTAAGAGTAAGTGATTCTGCATGACCACGAAGTGTTGGAACACGAACACAGGTAGCACTTAAAGGAATCTCTTTATGCATAATCTTAGTCGTTTCATTAACCATTTTCATTTCTTCTTTTGTGTATCCATTCTCAGTAAATACGTCTATCTGAGGAATTACGTTTAAAGCAATCTGTTGGTTAAAAGCTTTATGTTCTGATTCACTTAACTTAAATGCGAAAAAGTCTTGCATTTGAGTTACTAACTCTTCCATTGCAGTTTTTCCAGCACCTGATGTTGCTTGGTACGTTGACACATCAACTCTTGTTAAACCGTATGCTTCATCAAGTGGTTTAAGTGTTTGAACCATTTGGATTGTTGAACAATTTGGATTTGCAATTACTCCAGTTATTTTCCACTTTGCGATGTCCTCAGGATTTACTTCAGGAACTACCAACGGTACATCTTTATCCATTCTAAAGTGTGAAGTGTTGTCAATTACCACAGCTCCAGCTTTTACTGCGTCAGGTGCGAACTCAGCAGTGACACTTCCTCCAGCTGAGAATAGCGCTATTTCTATCTCCTCTTCTTTGAAGATATCATTAGTAAGCTCTTGAATCGGTAAAGTTTGACCATTAAACTCAACTGTTTTACCAAGACTTCTAGCAGAGGCCAAAGGTACAAGTTTATTTAAGGGAAAATCGATCTCTTGAAGTATAGTGAGTATCTCTTCACCAACTGCGCCATTTGCACCAACTACCGCTACATTATATTTTTTTTCTGCCATGTTTGTTATCCTTAATTAATTCTATTTTGTAAAAAAAGTTCTTCTGATGATATTTCTAAGCCTTCACTTAAAATTACAGCTCTCTCAACCACAGAAATGAGTTCACGTATATTTCCTGGCCAGTCGTAAGACAATAAAGTTTCCTTGGCATCTTCAGTGAAACTTTTCAATGTAAAATCATACTTTTTACAATTTATTTCGCACATAGATTCTGCAATTTGAAGTATCTCGTCTTTACGCTCTTTGAGAGGTGGAATGTGTAAAGGAATAGTATTTAAACGATAGTATAAATCTTCTCTGAACTCACCATTTTTAATTTTCTCTATTAAATTTGCATTTGTTGCAGAAACTACACGTATATCTATCTTTATAGACTTAGAAGAGCCTAAGCGGCGAACTTCTTTTTCTTGTAAGGCACGTAAAAGTTTTGCCTGAACACCGTATGGCATTTCACCAATCTCATCCAAAAAGAGTGTCCCACCTTGTGCGAGTTCAAACTGTCCTGCTTTTGCTTCACTTGCGTCAGTGAAAGCACCTTTTTCGAATCCAAAGAGTTCACTCTCTATCAAATTTTCAGGAATTGCTGCCATGTTTATAGCTATAAATGGCTTTTTGATTCTTGGTGAATTTTCATGAATATAGTTAGCAAAAACTTCTTTCCCAACGCCACTTTGACCCAAAAGTAAGATACTTGCATCTGTCTTGGCAGCTTTAGTCGCAATATTTAAAACGCCTTCTAGTACTTTTGAAGTACCTAAGAATCCACTATTTTTCTTTTTAGTAGTTTTTCCTACTACTTTTTTCTTTGCACTTTGAACTTCACTTTCTCTTTTAATAGCCGCGACCAAAGTCTCTACATCAAAAGGTTTAAGTAAGAAGTCTTTTACCCCAAGGTGGATCGATTCTATTGCACGTTGCAGTGTTGCATTTCCTGTCATAATAATTACTTCAAATTTTCCATTTAAAGTTTTAACAAATTCAATACCATCCATACCAGGCATATTAATATCTGTAATAACAAGATCATATGTATCATCTAAAGATTTTAAAGCATCTTTGGCATTTTTAAATGTTTTAATTTCAAACTCTTTGTAATCACTCATGGCAATTTCAAGAGATTTTCTCATATTTATATCATCTTCAACGATTGCAATCTTCACAAAGAATTCCTAAGTTTGGAGTCTATTTTAAGTGAATGATTCTAGCGAAATTATCATTAAAATCGACTTTGAAACATGTTGTTTTGAGTGTGAGTATGGTTGTGGAGGTATTTTGAGCATTTGTTGTTGTTTCTTTATGATCAACATCTAAGCCAATTTTATGAATAAAATTCATAAATTCTATAGAGTTATTTTTTATAACTTCATTTAAATCATTACTGTGTTTATCAGGAAGTTCTATAGAGCTTTGCGCTTTACCAATACAGTGTTTCATTGCATGAGAAACTTTCAATGAGTCATCATAGAGTAGCATATCCTTCACTACATAACGATAGGATATAAGGTATTCACTCGCTCCTAGAGAGAGTGAATTAAAAAATATTATTGAGCAAATTGCGAGTAAGCGAGTTTTATTTCCATCTCTACTTCGCATAGGCCTTCTTTAAATGTTGTTTCAACTACGCTAGCATTTCTAATCATTGCATTAACAGATGTACGAATAGTGGATTTCTTTACCATCATATTTTGAATAGTATCTTGACCATCAACTTTAACACCTTTAACTTTTTCAGCTATTAATCTATATGCATCTGCAATAGCTGCACGCTTAGCTAAAGCATATGCTTGCGCTGGAGAAGATGTATTCATTGGTGCTACACCTTGACCAATAACAGCAATAAGCATAGTTGATTTTTTTTCTAAAGTAGTTGCTTGATCATCAACAACTTTAGCTTCTTCTTTTACAAGAACTGTCTCAGTTAAAGGCACTGTAGCTCTTTGTATAGGTGGTGTTTCTTTCATGCATTGTTGCTTAACACATTTTGCAGGCTGAGCTACTGATTCATAACCTGGACAACATTCATCTTTTTTTACTGTGCCCATCTCTGGAAGTATACTACAACCTATAAATGTTGTAGCCAATAATACACTTAGAACAGAAGAGATTTTCATCTTTATTTCCTTGAGAGACATATTTATATGTCTAAATTTTCAATATAACTTCAATAAAGCAAAAGTTATTCCAACTCTAAAGTTGTTTGTCCTATTTCTGCATCCTCGCCATCATCTTCATCATCTTCTTTTTTTGGACAACGAGAAATACTTGCTACTTCATCACCTTTTACTATATATACACCAGATGTATTTCGACTTGATTTAGAGATAGTTTGCATATCAACGCGTATCATTTTTCCAGCTTTTGTAAGAGCCATCATGTCCATGTCTTCATCAACCATCAGACAACCAACAATATTTTTACCAGTCTTAGCTGTCATTTTCATAGCAATCACACCTGATCCACCACGGTTAGTTAAGCGGTACTCTTCAGCTTTTGTACGCTTACCGATACCTTTTTCAGCAACAATAAGTATCTCTTGTTCATCGTTTGCAATAATGTTTGCATCAACTACTTCATCACCTTCATGTTTGAATTTGATACCTCTAACACCACGTGTACTTCTACCTTGTTCACGAGTCTTCTCAATCTCAAACTTAATACATTGTGCAAATTTTGTAACAATAAAAAGATACTTAGTATCTAAACAAGCTATTTGTGCGGTGATTAAGGCATCATCTTCATCGAGAACAATAGCACGAACACCATTACTTCTTATGTTTGAGAATTCACTTAGATTCGTACGTTTTACTACACCATTTTGAGTGAAGAAAACTAAACCTTTCTCATCACTAAAATCTGTAGTAGGAATGATTGAACGGATTTTTTCATCAGGCATGAGATTTACAAGATTTACAACTGCCTTACCTTTAGCAATTCTACTGGCTTCTGGAATTTTATACACTTTTAACCAGTGAAGTTGACCACGGTCTGTTACAAAAAGAAGTGTATCGTGTGTGTTACATGTAAAGAAACTTTCTATAAAGTCATCATCATACGTAGTAACAGCAATTTTACCTTTACCACCACGTTTTTGTTTTTCATAGTTTACTAATGGTACACGCTTAATATAACCACGGTGTGTAATCGTTACAACCATAGGCTCATTTGGAATTAAATCCTCTATATCAATGTCATCATAGTCATCTTCTATCTCTGTACGTCTTTTATCTGTATAAACAGCGGAAACTTCATCAAATTCTTCTGAAATGATTCCATGTAATACTTCTTCACTTTTAAGAATAGATTCTAAATATTCTATTAGTTCCGTAAGTTCAGCTAACTCAGCTAAGATTTTATCTATCTCTAAACCAGTTAATCGTCCAAGTCTCATAGCAACGATACTTGCAGCTTGAATTTCACTAAAGTCATATTCGGACACTAAATTATTTTTAGCCTCTTCTTCATTAGATGAAGCACGAATAGTTTTGATAACTTTTTCAATAATATCAATAGCTTTTTTCAGACCCTCTAAGATATGTGCACGTGCTTTTGCTTTTTCAAGATCAAAAATTGTACGACGAATGATTACAGTTTTACGATGGTTTATAAAATGTTTTAAAATATCTATAATTCCAAATATTCTTGGTTCTTGGTTTAGTATAGAAAGCATGATAATACCAAATGTATTTTGCATACTTGTTTGCTTGAAAAGGTTGTTAAGAACAATCTCACTCATTGCATCACGCTTGAGTTCAATTACAACACGCATACCATCACGATCTGACTCATCACGAATAAGTGAAACACCATCAATCATCTTATCTTTTACAAGATTAGCTATGTTTTCAATTAAACGGGCTTTATTTACTTGATAAGGAAGCTCATCAATAACGATAACTTCTTTTTTAGCTGTTTGCTCTATGTGTGTCTTAGCACGAACCTTAATACGACCACGACCTGTCTCATAAGCATCCATAATTCCTTTTTTACCAAAGATAATTCCACCGGTTGGAAAATCAGGAGCTTTAATATGTTCCATAATATCTACTAAAGAGATATTTGGATCTGCTAAAAGGGCTTTAAGTCCATTCATGATTTCAGTCGGATTATGAGGAGGAATATTTGTAGCCATACCAACTGCGATTCCTGAAGAACCATTGATAAGTAAGTTTGGAACACGAGTAGGCATTACATCTGGTTCTTTTGTAGTACCATCGTAATTATCTGTCATATTTACTGTGTTTTTTTCTAGGTCTTTAAGTAGTTCACCCGCATACTTAGTCATACGTGCTTCCGTATATCTCATAGCAGCAGCACTATCCCCATCAACAGAACCAAAATTTCCTTGGCCATCAACAAGTTCCATGCGCATAGAGAAGTCTTGAGCCATTCTTACAAGAGCATCATAAACTGAGTTGTCACCATGTGGATGGTACTGACCAATCACATCACCAACGATACGGGCAGACTTTTTAAACTTCGCACCATGAGAAAGATTAAGTTTATCCATTGCATAAAGAATTCTACGGTGAACTGGCTTAAGTCCATCTCTAACATCTGGTAAAGCACGTCCCACTATGACACTCATTGAGTAATCTAGATAGCTATTTTGAAGAGTTGTTTCAATGTTTATTTGTTGTATATCGTCGTTGTTTAGCAAGTCGCTCATAAAAGTCCTTAGGTAGCATGTAAGTCTTAAAATTTAATTCACTTATAATATCTAAAATTCCCTTAATACAATACAAATTAGCCTAAAGTTGAGAAATTTATCTAGCCATATAAAGAAAAATTACGTATGATTAAAAAATAGGCACTTTTTTGGTGATTAGTCTAAAAAATAGAGTTATAATTTGCCTTGAAATAACTCACAAGAGAACAAAAGGAATTAAAATGAAGAAATGGTTACTAATCGCATTAGCGCTTTTACCAACTTTAGCCTTCGCTGAAGATACACCTACACTTGATACTGGTGATACTGCATGGATGATGAT
>NZ_JBLHOE010000010.1:0-56034 GCF_047622445.1 Sulfurimonas sp. | reverse complement strand
ACAAAAATATCGTTTAATTCCTCTCCTCATACCCTTAGAAATAACATTTTTAGATTGACAATTTATGCATATTTTAGAGCTTTTTTACAGCCATTTGTAAATAAACCTTTGTTTACTCCCAATATACTATAGTTCGAGAGGTGTTTTAAGCACCCATATTTTTCATTAAGTCTTAAATAATGATATTTTCGGTATAATTAATGATAGATATATCGCTTTGAAGGACATATTATGGAAGTATCTAGTAACTTAAATAGTTTTCAAAACTTACAACAGTTTCAAAAAAAACTTGATACTGCTCCTAATCCTGTTGGCACACAACCAGTAAAAGATGAAGAATCTGTAGTAGGCGATAAGCTTTTATATGAAGGTAGTGATGCTAATTTAGTTCGTAACCAAGAGGGAGATATCGCCCTTACTCCTCAAGCTAAAACAACTCTCTCAAGTGAGCAAGAAACAAGTGCTACACAAGTGCAAGAAGAGACTCAAGCACAACAAGATGCCAAAAGAGAAAATGGTGTTGATTATATAGGCGCTCAATCTAAAAAGTCTCAGGTTGAAATTTATTTAGCAGTTGCGACAGACAATAAAGTAGAGTTTTCGGATGATAAAACTCCAAGTATCATAGAATCTTTACGAGATGTTCAAAGACAAAACAATACGGTTGCGGCATATGCAACATATCAAGAAAATCAGAAAAGCGCGGAATTATTTTAGAATATAGGAGGATGTTATGAATGTTCAAAGTTATTTATTCCAATCACCTTCACCACAACAAGTGCAGGTTGGAAGACTAGATGCTAGTACTATAAAAGAAGAAACAGAATCTAAAACTACGTCAGATGACACAGTAAAAAGTACACAAATAATAGAAGAGGTACAAACGCAAAACACACAAAATCCTTTAGAGACAAATCCGAATCATATTTTAGACATTTACGTTTAATTTTTCAAATCTTTTTTTATTTCCTCTAAAATCCAAGGCCACTCGCCGTACCCACTATCCGCATTTATATGTCCAGCATTCTGTAGTATTTTCATTTCTACATTAAGTGACTTTTGTAATGTCTTCGCTTCATCAATATTCATATATGGATCATCTGTTGAACAAATGAGAAGTGTCTCTTGAGCATTAGTGTTTGTTGGCAATTTTAAAGGAAAAAACTCATCAATCTCTTCTATAAGACAAGTAAAACTTGGAGGAGCCACGAGGTAAAGTTTTTTTACTTCACCTATTTCATTTATTGTATGAAACCATAATGTGTTTGCTAAAGAATGACAAATGACAATATCAGGATTAAAGTTCTCTATTTCATTTTTTAGCTCTTGTTTCCAAATTGCCAAGTCAGGAAAATCAAAATTACTTAGTTTTAAAAAACTCACTGTTCCATACTCTTTTGCAAGTTCACCTGCTAACCAACTTTGCCAATGAGGAAAGTCACTCCCACCCCAACCGTGTAATAATAATATTTTTTTGTTCATCTCTTTCTCTTGTTCTATAATGTAAATAACATTATAGCAAAGTGAATTTTAGCATAAGAATATATAATAGATAATTCATGAAGGATTAAGCTTAATAGGATTAGCATAGCTTATGAAAGAATTTTTTACACTGAAGCTAGTAACGATGCTTACTTGGACTGTTATTGTGTTAATATCTTTAATCCTTGGTGGGTATACCCAGTATCAACATAGTGTGGGAATTGCAAAAGATGTACTAGATGCAAATTTTGATAAGGACCAATCCTTTCGCGCTTGGGGTAGTTCTCACGGAGGTGTTTATGTTCCTGTTGATATACCAAGAACACCACCAAGCCCATATATGAAACATATCAAAGAAAGAGATATTCAAACACCTTCTGGTAAAAAATTAACCTTAATGAATCCAGCATCTATGATACGACAGATGAATAATGAGTGGGTTGGTTTATATGGTTCGAAAGCTCATATTACAGCTTTGGAAATTTTAAATCCAAGTAATATAGCAGATACTTGGGAAAGAAAAGCTCTCAAAGCTTTTAAAAATGAACCCGAACTTAAAGAAGTTATAGAGTTCTCAGATATAGATGGTGTGACTAATATGCGTCTTATTCGGCCAATGCTTGTGGGAGATGGATGTTTGAAATGTCATGGACATCAAAAATCCTATAAAAATACAAAAACTGCTGGTGGGGTAAGTGTAAGTTTACCGATGTCAGGTATTTATTTTTTAGGAATAGAGTCATTGAAAAAAACGGCTTTCATTCATCTATTCTTTTTGTTGATAGGTTTGTTACTAATAAATTTTATTTTTAAAAAAGAAAAAAAGGCGATTGATGAACTAGAACATCTTGCAAACCATGACAATTTAACAGGCTTACCAAATAGACATGCTTATAATGATAAAGTTGAATCTTCGCTGAATGATTCAAGCATAGATAATATTTACATGCTATTTATGGACTTGGATAGTTTTAAAATTATCAATGATACATTAGGACATTCTGTTGGAGATTTACTACTTCAAAATGTTGCAAAAAGGTTAGAAAATAGAATTACAGGGTTTGAGATATTTGCTCGTTTTGGTGGGGATGAATTTGTCTTCCTTTTTACAAATGTCTCTAATTCTACTGCTATTGAAAAAATTACACAAAGAATTCAAAAAGTTTTTGAAGAAGGATTTATGCTAAAAGGCTGTGATGTACATACAAGTGTCTCCATTGGAATTGCTTCATATCCAAATCCGGCAGTAGATGCAAAAGCTTTACTCAGAAATGCGGACATAGCAATGTACTGCGCAAAGCGTGCAGGTAGAAGTCAGTATGCATTTTACGATGAGCAGATGAGTACAAAGTCAAAGGGTGAACTTCGTTTAGAAGGAGAACTTCATAAGGCAATCATTAAGGATGAATTATTTTTACTTTATCAACCTCAAATAGCGTTAGATAGTGAAAAAATTGTAGGAGTAGAGGCACTTATACGTTGGAATAATCCTAAAAGTGGTTTGATTTCACCGATTGTATTTATCCCAATAGCTGAGAATAATGGTTTGATTATTTCAATAGGGGAGTGGATTATAGATCAAGCCTGTAATCAGTTGGCATCTTGGAAGGATACTCCAATGGCTCATTTAACTTTGTCTATAAATATCTCAGCAAAACAGTTACTTCACCAGAATTTACATTCATATATTCGTAAAGCTATTACTAGAACATGTATTAATGGAGGTCTTTTAGAACTTGAAATTACAGAGAGTGTTATTATGGAAAATATCAATGAAACTATAGAAATTCTTAGAGATTTAAAAACACTTGGAATTACCATAGCTATTGATGACTTTGGAACAGGGTATTCTTCTTTAAGTTATTTGAAAAAGCTTCCGATTGATAAATTGAAAATTGATAGAGAGTTCATTAAGGATATTCCAGAAGATAAAGATGATATAGCTATTACAAACGCCATAGTAAGTCTTGCAAAAGCATTAGATTTTAAAATTGTTGCAGAAGGTCCTGAAAGAGGTGAACATGTAGATTTTTTAAAAGAGGTTGGTTGTGATATAGCGCAAGGGTATTACTACTCCAGGCCTATATCCTCAAAGGGAGTTGAAAAGTTTTTAAACTAAGTTTTTAAAGTTTTTTAGACTTAGAAGTCTAATACTTTCGCTCTTGAGTGATTTGAGTTCATTTGAGAATCCATTTTTTGAAACAAGTACAAAAATATCTGCATCAATCTTGGCTTTTTTACAATCTTCTTGAAGTTTTGTAAGTACGCTTTTATTCATTTTAGCGTTTGTGTATTTTGAAATCCCAGCTATAACTTTCCCAGATGCAGTTTTACCATAAATTTCTAATTCAATTTCATTATCCCAATAACTACCTATCTCTTTAATCGGGTCTTCTTTAGCGTTGATTTTAAGAACTTCATGTGAAAGCTCAGCGAATGTAAGTTGGATAAATTCACTTTCTCTATTTGCAAAACGCTCCTTTACTTCTTTATAATCCCCATCTCTTACACCTTTAAAAAGTGGGGAAACAAAGGCAAACCAAAAACGTAAAAATGGTGAAGTGAAAAAAAGTTTGTTTGAAATCTTTTCTCCATCTTCTTCTTCCCATGTGGTAAACACTTTTTTAGATTTATCTAGTCGTATGACACCTGCTTCACATAACTCTTCTATTGCTCTGTCTCCAACTTCTTTTGAGGTGTTCGCACGTTTGTAGGCTGTATGAGTTTTTCCATCGCCCATCGCGATACCGGTAAGTATAGAGTGGTAGAGAGGCATACCAGTCGTAAGTTCTGTTATATCATTACGAATGTATCGGAAGTCTGGAAGTATCAGCTTTTCTATGAGGCTGTATGTTGGTTGCGTAGTGTCAATCTTTTCCCATTCAACGGCACCGAAAACTGCAAATTTTTCTATTGCGTCTTCAAAATTTTTAGGATTATGTTCTTTATAGAATGAACGAAATTGTTGGAGTAATGTTTGTGTACTTAAAATGATGATAAAGCCTTTTGCTATATGTAATGTGAAATTATACTCTAAAAGTGGATGATTACTCGAGTGCCTTTGTTTTCTTGTGAATGAACGTTGATACTGTACTCATATTCTTTTACAATACTATCGACTATACTAAGCCCAATTCCAAAGCCACCAGCGTAGCTAGAGGCTCTTGCAAAACGTTTAAAAATCATGTTAATTTTATCTTGCGCAATACCAATACCCTCATCTTTAATGCTAAAAGAGTTCTCTTTAAGATCAATGATAATTTTTGTATTTGGTGGTGAATACTTGATGGCATTACTGAGTAGGTTGTTGATAAGCATTTTGGCTTTAGAGGGTGATATATGTAAAGAACACTGTGTATGTGTAAATTCTAAGGTCATTTTTTTCTTACTGAGTAACTCATTGAAGTATTCAATGGAGTTTTGAACAACATCATCAAAGTTTAGATCTTCATCTTTTTCACTACTAGTATCAAAGTTTAAAAAAGTTAAAGAAGCATATATCTCATATAGTTGTTTTGTACTTATGGAGATATTTGTAACAATCTTCTTATCATAAGATTCTTTTTCTTTTATTCTAGAGGTGCTCATCATGAGTGCAGAGATAGGAGTGTTAAGCTCATGGGTTGTGTCTTTTATGAAGTTTTCAACTTCTTGCATTTTATCTTTAAGAGGTTTTAAAAACATGTAAGAAAGAAGTACTGCGATAAGTATAATAATAAGTGCTACCATAAGAGCAGTATAGGCAACTGTGTTTTTTAACTTAGCAACATTGAAAGAACACTCATTACTTTGAATAACAATATATTCAAGTCCAAGATGACCACCCAGTGTTTTAGAGATAAGAGAGAAGGTCATTTCCTCTTTATAATAATCTTTTGAAAAATCAACCGGGCGAAGCAAAGAACCATACTTTAGATTTTTATTTATGTCAAATAGTGCAATATTGGCGTAAGGAAAACCTTGAAGTTTTAATTCTTTTTTCATCAAGTCTGCATAAATTACATCTGCAACAATTTTGTTTGAAGTGTTGTTCATCTTATGAAAATTGGAGTTCATTTCTGTGGAGAGTTGCGCCGTAAAAAACCAATATGAGGCTAAAGATAAAAATATAAAAGAGGAGATAAGATAAAGTGATAGGAATGAGTAAAATGATTTTTTTGTTATCTTATTCATAAATATACCCTGAGCCCCTGAGCGTACTAATCTTTCCTTTGCCGATGAGTTCGCGTAGGGTTCTTATATGAGAGCGAATCGTAGCATCACTTGGCAAGTGATCAAAATCCCAAAGATTTTGAATAAGTTCATCGTTACTTATGACTCGTTGTGTATTTCTAACAAAGTAGAGTAAGATTGCGCTGTCTTTTGTACTAAGAGAGATTTGAATTTTATTTTTGAGAAGTGTTTTTTCTTCTGGTAAAAAAGAAATGTCTGGTGTAATTTGTATTTCATTTTTTGTGTGTATATTAAAAAGCTTTTGTGTGTTTTGGATACGAACTTTTAACTCCGGAAGTTCAAAAGGTTTTTTGATGTAGTCGTGTGCCCCAGCCTCAAAAGCCTCTTCTAGGTGTTTAGTATCTGTGTAGGCGGTAATAATGATAGCAGGAGTAGTGTTATTAAACTCCCTTAATTCTCGTAAAAGTTCAAGTCCACTTTTACCTGCTACATTGATATCAAAGATGAAAAGACCATACTTATTAGATTCAAGTTTTACATATACTTCTTTGGAATCGTAGGCATAATCAACATCCCAAGATTCATTGAGATAGTCTAAAAGTATATCGGATAATACAGGGTCGTCTTCCATAAGTAATACTTTCATGGTAATAGCCTTTTTAAGTTCACTTCTTCCGTTAGTAATATAAGTGTATCATATTTTAAATGTTTTGAGAAATAAAGATCATACACAAACATTACACAAAACTTTTGTAAAATACTAAAAGTTTAATTTAAAACAAGGGTAAAAAGATGAAAAAGTTTAGTTTAACTGCGCTTATTGCTGGTGCTGTATTATTTGTTTCAATGGGAGCAACATCATTAAGTGCTGAGGCTATGAAATGTGGTGCTGGGAAATGTGGCGCGGCAATGGAAAAACCAGCGTGTTGTAAAACACCAGCTACGGAGCTTAAAAAACCGGCATGTTGTGAAGCGAAAGCTGCTGGAAAAGCATGTCAATGTGACGCAAATGTGAAGTGTTCGTGTAAAGATAAAACTAACTGTATATGTCCAGCAGGGAAGAAAGCTCCTAAAGCTGCTATGAAATGTGGGCCAGGAAAATGTGGTGGGTCAATGGCTAAACCAGCTCCAAAAGAAGCAATGAAATGTGGAACAGGGAAGTGTGGTTGAGTTTTACTCAACCTTCCTTAAACGTTTTGATCAGCATATAACTCTGCGATATACATAAACTCATCTTGACACTCTAGAAATGCATCAACCATGATAGGATCAAAATGTGTACCTCTTCCATCAATAATTATTTGTATAGTATCTTCATAGGAAAAAGCTTCTTTGTATACCCTTTTATTTATAAGTGCATCATAGACATCAGCAAGAGCCATTAAACGAGCCTCAATAGGTATCTCTAAACCTTTTATAGCTTCTGGGTATCCACTGCCATCCCATTTTTCGTGATGGTAGTGCGCTATATTTCTCCCAGTAATAAAGAAATCATTTGCACTATAGCTATTTATGGCATTGTTTATAATATGCACACCTAACATTGGATGTGTTTTCATAACTTCAAATTCCATGGTAGTCAATTTTCCAGGTTTTTTCAAAATGGAGTCTGGAATTCCAACCTTACCTAAGTCATGAAGAGGTGCAGTTCTGTATATAATCTCTATTTTTGTAGGCGATAATTGATCTCTGAAGTGACCTTTTTTATAGAGATGCTGCGCCAAACGTTTTACATACTCTTTTGTTCTGACAATGTGCGCGCCAGTTTCTATATCATGAACTTCGGCAACATGAACCATGCTATCTAAAAGTGCTATGTGCGATTTGTTAAGCTCTTCTATATACAATTTTCTTTCAAAAATTTCAAAAATAATCTCTAAAATAGTAATAATAAAAAAATGCAGTACAAATGGAATAAGAAAGTAACCTAAGGAGATATAAATCCCATCACTACAGTGAAGCAGAGTAAGGAAAAAAGAGACTATTATTGTTCCTGTGAATAAAACAATAGTACTTACGTTACGCTCTGTAAATAATAAGAACAGCATAATAGTACTTAGAATGAAGGAAAGAACAAGATTTATATTTTTGTACTTCTGCGGTTGTACCATTAAGGTACCATTGAGTATATTGTCTATCAGCGTGACATGTATTTGTACTCCAGCCATACTTTTTCCACTTGGGGTAATAACTTGGTCATGAAGTGCTACTGCGGATGAACCTATAATGATTATTTTTCCAGTTAAGTCGTCTTGGGAGACATTATCGTTAAGAATATCAAGTGCAGATATTTTTTTATACCAATTATCTTCATAGTAGTTAAGTAGTACATTAGAATTTTTATCCATAGAGATAGTATGATTTAAAAAATTCATTGTGTTATCAGTAGTAGAGTATATTTTAGAATCAATATTTTGGAGTATTGCTAAAGCTAATGTTGGGATTGTCTGCTCATTATATTCTCTAAAAAGAGGCATACGACGGAGGATTCCATCTTCATCTTTTGATGTGTTAATAAACCCAAAATTGTTTGAAGCATTACTTAATAAAGGTGTATTACATAATATATAAGAGGAATTTTGAAGCTCTAGCCCTTGTACACTTAAATCAATTCCTTTGATAGATGGGCATTCATTATTAATTTTAGAGGTATCACTAAGATAAATACTTAATGCACTTTGGGTGTTTTTAATTGCATTAGCAAAGAGTAGGTCATTGTTTTGTAGTTTTTCGTCTAATCCATGAATACTTGCATCAATATGAAGAAATTCTTTGTAAAAGGAAAGAATTTCAAGAGGTGAAGTTCTGTCTTTCTCAGGAAAGACGATATCTAAACCAACAGAACTTGGATTGTAGGTATTTATTTTACTTAAAAGTTTTGCTAGCATAATTCTTGGCCATGGCCATTGGCCAAGTGTACTTAAGCTTTTTTCATCAATATCTACAATAACTACGTGGGATGTACCATCTGTAGATTTTGTTGAAAATAAATCTTTGGTAATATCATATATTTTATAGTCTACATTTCTTATAAAATTATTATTATTGGAATAGAAGTGTGTGATAGATATTGTAAAAAATATAATAATGTAAAGATATAACTTATATTTTTTTAATGAATTAATATCTTAACCTTTACTCTTAGTATTTAGATAAACTATTTTAGCATAAAGTTAGTAAAAATGATTTTATATTATTTTTACTAACTAGTTATTATAATCTTAATCTCATTGCATCTTCTGCAAATATTACTTCACCATTAAATACATTCTTTATGATTTTAAGGCTTTCTTTTTCGTGCACTAAAGTACGTTTCATTCTATGAGAAAGAACTACTTTTTTTACAGTTGATTGAGATGCAATTGTAGCAATTTGAGATGGTTCCATATGTAAATCTTTAGCAAATTTTCCAGAGTGAGATGTGATAGCATGGTGTGCTATAAAAAGGTCTGCATTTTTTGTGAGGGCGCTGAGGTTTTCATTTTTATTGTTTGTGTCCCCACTAATTACAATGCTTTTCCCATCCACATTAATTCTAAGAGCAAGGGATGGGACTATTCCATGGTGTACGTTAATGAGTTGAAGCTCAAACATTTTATATTTTTTTGTAAGAATAGTGTTTGAATTGACTTCAAGTGGAATAATCTGGAAGGAGTCACTTTGTGGAGTGAGAACATCTTGCATATATTTGTATGCACCATCCGAGCCAAACAACTTTAGTAAATATTCTGAAATAGAAGGAAAAGATTCATTTCCAAAAGGCCCGACAATTTCTAGTACCTCACCTCGAGAACTAAAAAAACCAGCTTTGACAAAAGAAGGTAAATCAACGCTATGGTCTATGTGAAGATGTGTTAAAACTACAGCCTCTAATGTTTTTAGTTTTGCATTTGATTTTTCAAAACCAAGCATAGAACCGCTGCCCATATCTACAAGTAATTTTGCTTCACCATCAATCCAAAGTATGTAAGAACTACTAGCCCTTCCATCAAGCTCTGGTCCACCGGAACCTAAAATTTCTATCTCTATTTTTTGAGCAAAAAGAGTACTTAGTAAAAGAAAAAAGAAAAGAAAAAATTTCACTTTAGTGTTTTAACTCAAATATAAGGTTTTGGGCTAAAGTGACATTGTTGCTAGAACCCTCAATGGCTTGTTTAGTATCTTCCACAAGTTGCATCATGTCTGCTTTAATTGTCTCAGAATCTTTGAGTTGCATATCTATACATTTAAGAGCGATGGAGACCTCTTCTTTATTGTTAGAAGCATTAGATCCAAGTTCTTCTAAGATTCCAACAGTTTTTTCGGCGAGTGAAACGCTATTTTGTATACTCTTTTGCATAACTTCTTGACGTTCCATAACATCATTTGATATACCCATGATGAGACGCATTTCAAGTTGTACTTGATCAGCTGATTTATTTGTACTATCTGCAAGTTTTCTGACTTCGGTTGCAACTACTGCAAATCCACGACCATGTTCACCTGCACGTGCAGCTTCAATAGCGGCATTTAAAGCTAGAAGATTTGTCTGATCTGCTATATCTTTAATGGAAGCCACTAAATTACTAATACCGTTTATTTTTCCATAAAGCTCTGAAATTTGTTCTTGAAATTCATTTGTGAGTTCGTGGTTACTCTCAAGAGCGCTGGCTAAAAGGTTAATGTGTTGATTACTTTGAGAAGTTGAACTCAAGGTGTCATTAGCAATAGTGTCTGATTTTTGAGTTATATTTTTGATCTCTATAGATTGGGAGATAAATCCATCAACCATACTCTTTGTATTTTCTATACTCCCGAGACGTTTTTTAGAAGATTCATTTACTTTCTTAGCATTGTTACAGATTGTAGTTGCAGTTTCTAACGAATTTTGTGCAAGTATGGAGTCTAGCATTTGCGCTTTTTGCTCAAGTTCTTTTATTCTTGATTCTTGAGTAATAATTTCACCATGTTTTAGTTTAATTCCGAACAATGTGCAGCCTTTATTTTAGATTCCAGTGAGTTTTTATGCCACATTGTGGACACTCAGGGATGAGTTCATCTTTATGAACATGTATTTCTTGTGGACAAAGTTTACATTCTAAATCAGCTTCGATGATAGCTTTTGTACCTATGTGGAACTCTACTTTCATAGCAGTTGCAGTATATGTTGTTACGCTATAGGGTACAACATAGGTAAGGAGAAGTTTTACAAAGTTAAGTGTTTCTATGTCAAGGCTAAGTAAACTAGAACCTTGATTAATAAAATTAAGTAAAGTGCCAACAATAAGTGCAACTTTTAATGCTCTGCTTATAATTGGTGAAGATGTAGCAATGTCACAATAAATCTTGAAGTGCTTCACACTCATGAAATATCCTGAAATTTATCTCTAATGACTAAAAAGTCATCTAAGTTATTGAGAAATAAGTCTATGAGTTTTGGGTCAAAATGTTTGCCACGTTCCTCTTTAAAAAGCTTGAGTATTTTATCAAGTTCCCAAGCTTTTTTATATACTCGCTCACTTCCAAGTGCATCAAAAACATCAGCCACAGCAGTAATACGAGCATAAATATGAATATCTTCACCACTAAGAGCTCTTGGATAACCTGAACCATCCCACTTTTCATGATGTTCATTAGCTACTATTGCCGCAGCTTTAAGGATAGGCTTATTTGAACTTTTAAGCATTTCGTAGCCGAGCTCTGCGTGGGTTTGCATAATTTTCCATTCATCAAGGTCTAATTTTCGTGGAGCATTTAAAACAGCATCAGGTATACCAACTTTACCTATATCGTGCATTGGTGAAGCCATATGTAATGTATCTGCTGCTTCAAAAGAAAGTCCATAGAGTAGCGCTAATTCTTTTGAATAGAGTGCTACTCTTTTGACATGGTTCCCTGTTTCTTTAGAACGAGTTTCGCCAATTTCACCCATAGCGTAGATTACTTCCCTTTGTGTATCTTCTATCTCGTGATTGAGTTGGATAACTTCTGTTACATCGGTAAGGTATGTAAGTAAAATCTTTTCTTCTTTTAGCCCCTGTAGCTCTATTTGGTAGAATTTATTTTGATGCTCAAACATAATAGTTTCTATTGTTGAGTGCTCGGTAAGTGCTTGTGCATTTGTGATACCTAAACACTTTGTGGAAACTATATCAGGTAATTTTCTTGCCGCAGCAGAGTTTTTAAAGACTAAGTCTTCTTTTTCATTAAATATAAAAACAGCAGAAGGATTATGTTTTGGTAAAAAAGTTAGATAATAGTTTTTTGAACTAAACCTTTCATTTACTTTTAAAAAATAATAAGTAAAGCAAAATTTGTTAAATCCCGTATAGTAAAGAAAAGCACTTACTATGGCTAAGGCATAACACGAAATATAGATAGCATAGAACAAAATAACAGTGGCTACAAGAATTCTTATAAAAGAATCTAAAGGTTTTACGTTATACCCATGTTTAGCAAACATTACATATCTCCTTGCTTGTCTATATGTGCGAAGAGTATAGCATAAACAATACTCTTAGAAGGTTGAGATTGATACACACAAACTACACACTTAAGGAGTACAATTTTTAAATACTTAAAGCTACAGGAGCTTATTATGAAATGCAAACAAACTTATATGGAATTTTCTCGTTTGAGTGAATACGGAACATCTTTATCATTACTTTTGGCAAGATTTGCGGTGGCGTATGGTTTTTATGAACCAGCAATGATGAAATGGGGTGGTATCGAGAATGTAGCCTCTTGGTTTGGAACTATGGGAATCCCCTTTCCAACCTTAAATGCCTACATGGCAGCAAGTACTGAAGCCGCTGGTGTTATTTTACTTACACTCGGGTTTATGACGCGCTTTATCTCTATCCCATTGATCGTTATTATGTTAGTAGCAATCTTCATGGTGCATTTGCCTCATGGCTTTTCAGCAGGAGAAAATGGGTTTGAAATACCTTTATACTATATGTTGTTCTTATTTATTTTCTTAACAAATGGCGCAGGAAAATTTTCTTTAGATAGATTGATATTTGGCGATAAAAGTTAGACAGTATGGAGGCCTTACTTCAATTTAGTGACAATTTGGGCGCGTATGATTTTGCAATATTGACCTTTTTACTCAAGGCTTCTATGGTAGTATTTTTTCTTTTGGCTTTGTTTATTCTTATCTATGATAGATTTATCCAAAGAGAAGACCAACTCCTTATTAATTACCCGCTTATTGGGAGAATGCGTTACTTATTTTATTTACTTCGAGACCCAATGCGTCAGTATTTTGGTGATGAGAAGTTCTATGAATCTTTTGATAAAGTGAAGTGGGTATATGACTCTGCTGAGAATAAATCTGCATACACTTCCTTTTCTCCTGGGCAACCTCAAAAATCTGCAAGACTTTCTATTAAAAATGTAAATTGTGTTCTAAATACAGAGGATGTGAGTGATGATTTCTCTGTAGTTTTTGGGTCAACTTCACCAAATCCTTTTAGAACAAAGTCTGTCTTTGGCCGAAGTGCTATGAGTGATGGAGCAATTTCCCCTGAGGGAACACGTGCTTTTTCTAAGGGTGCATATTTAGGTCAATTTCCTATAAATACAGGTGAAGGTAGTTTAACTTCTAATTTTTTATATACACATATGTATAACAAAGATGACAACTGCTACATGGACGTCAAGGAAGGGACATTTTTTGCTAAAAGCGTGTACAAAATAATCAAGTTTTTTTCTAATAAAGCGATAGGACAAAGAATATACAAACACCTTGTTATTCATTCCCCTGATTATGAGAGTTATCTCTTTGATTCTGATGCTATAGTTTGTTATAGAGTAAATTGGAATGCTTCTTTAGAATCTTTTCCCACACATGTTCCCTCAGATATACCAGACATAATATTTCAAATAGGAAGTGGACTCTATGGGGTACGAAATGAAGAAGGAAATTTCGATGAGTTAAGATACAAAAAAACGATGTGTTTTGCGAAAATGACAGAAATAAAAATGGCACAGGGTGCTAAACAAACAGGTGGAAAATTACTAGCCTCAAAGGTAAGTGAATCTGTAGCATATTACCGTGGGGTTGAAGCACACAAAGATCTGTTTTCACCAAATCAATTTCCATTTTCGTCATCACTTGAAGAGCTATTTACTTTTATAGGTAGATTAAAAAAGATTTCACAAAAACCAGTTGGAGTAAAGATAGTAATCTCTTCTCAAGACTCTTTTACTGAGTATGCAAACCTTATCAAAAAGAAAATTGATGAAGGCTCAAATGATTACCCAGATTTTATGACTATAGATGGGGGAGATGGTGGAAGTGGAGCAGCTCCACTTGAGATGATGATGACAGTTGGGATGATAATTGCAAAAGCTTTATATATTGCGGACACTACGCTTAGAAAAGTTGGAGTACGAGAGAAGGTAAAACTTATAGCAAGTGAGAAAGTTTTGACACCAGATGATGCAGTAGTCCTTTTTGGAATTGGGGCTGATTATGTAGCGATTGCAAGAGCATTTATGATGAGTGCTGGATGTATTCGTGCGAGGGAGTGTTCTGGTGCTAATGGTAGGGATTGTCCTGTGGGGCTTGCCACACAAAACAAAGCAAAACGCGCCTCTTTTTTAACCGAACAAAAAGCAAAAAATGTAGCGAGATATCATGGACAACTAGTATATGGACTACGTAACTTATTAGCTATAATGGGCATTAATCATATCTCTAAATTGGATAAGAGCAATCTCATCTTTAAAGATCATACCGGAAAAACCTATATGAATGTAGATAGATATTTTAAAGAAAGTATAGTTGACTAAGTGTATTAGTATAGCAATTTACAAGAAAAGGTTTAAAGGTACATTAAAATAAAGAAGAAACTGTGTATATAAAGGGCATATGAATAAGTTAGGATATATTGGGGATGTATTTACTAAGATTCATAATGACCCTTTCTTTTAGCAAGAAGTTCGAGATAACTGAACCTTTACCTACTGGGTGCTTATATTAACAAAAAAAGCGTGAATAAACTCTTTAATAAACAAAAACATTTGTATTTAGTTTTTATATGTCATTATTATGTAGCAATTTATTGATATAATATTGTTAGAAAGTTATTTATTTAAGGATATAAAATGAAAAGATATAGTTGTCTTTTACTGGTGTTTGCTTTATTTCTACCTTTACATGCAGGGAATGTATCTGCAATGATTAATCTACAGCCGACAGCGAAAGATAAAAGAGACCTTGCGGTTGATAGAAGGGATTTCTTGTCACAAGGAAGAGATGTAAGTGTAGATAGAAGAGAGAACCTCGCTCAAAAAAGATACAACAAGCATGATCGTATGGATGCTAAGAGACAAAAACAGTATGATAGGTTAGAATTGAAACTAAAACATTAGATAAAGAGCATCACATTTTTGTTATATATAATTTTTAACAATACCTTAACCTTTGGTAATATATACTATAGTTTATATATTAATAAGGTGAAAAAATGAAAAAAAATCTTTTCTTATTATTATTTCTATTTTTTTTACCTATTCATGTCGCTGCATTATCTTTAAAGATTAGTTCAGGTTTTGATGCTCCGGAGACGTATCTTATTGAATCAGTCTTGAGAGAGGGGTTTAAAAGAGCAAATATTGATTTAGTTTTTCAGACACTACCAAATCAACGTTCGCTGCTCAATGCTAACAAAGGTATAAGCGATGGGGAAGCATCTAGAATATGGAAGATTAATGAGTACTATCCTAACCTTATTCGTGTGCCTGTTTCAACCCACTCGATTGACTTAGTGGTACTGAGTAAAGAGAAAATAGATGTAAAAGATTTTTCCCAACTTAAAAAATATAATGTTGGTGTTGTAAGAGGCATGAAAATAGCAGAAAAACTTGTTCAAGAATCAAAACCACGCTCCTATATAGCAGCGACAAATAATCTAACACTTATTAAAATGCTTGAAAACAATCGTATCGATGTAATTGTTTCAAGCAAAATTGGATTACTTGTTAGCCTCAAAGAATCTAAAAGTAAAGATTTATATATGATAGAAAGACCTTTACTCTCGCTTCCTTTGTATATGCACCTACATAAAAAGCACCAAGAACTTATCCCACGGTTTGAAAAAGCATTTAAGTCAATGATAGAAGATGGAACGTATCAGAGAGCTAGAAACTCATTTATTGGTAGTTTCAATGATTAGGAATTTTATTTTTGATTATTTTGTAAATCAAAAAGTATCTTTTAGACTACTCGTATTTACCCTACTCTTTAGTGCGTTGATTACACTATTTATTACAATAGTACAGTTATATATGGACTACAAAAATGGAATAAAGTCTATTCATACGCAATTAGAACTAGTTGAATCAAGTTATACAGCGAGTGTATCTCAAAGTATTTGGGTGTTTGATGAAGAACAAATTAATCTTCAACTTGAGGGTATAGTTAGTCTTCCTGATATACTCTTCACTTCTTTAACTTTAGGGGATAGTGGATACTATGAATATGGAAAAATTACTGATGAATATCAAGTAGAAAAAAAATTTAAACTCATATATAAATATAATCTTAAAGAGGTATATTTAGGTGAACTAAAAGTTGTTGCTGATTTAGACAAACTCTATGAACAGCTTGAAGAGAAAATATTTGTAATTTTACTTTCACAAGGTGTTAAAACTTTTTTTGTTTCACTTTTCATCCTTTTCCTTTTCCAAATTTTAGTAACAAGACATCTTGAAAGCATCGCTTCTTATGCAAAATCTTTACGAATCAATCAAGAGAATAAACCATTAGTTTTAAATAAGATTGTATCAACAACTAAACATGATGAACTAGATTTACTTGTAAACTCTATAAATGTTATGCAGAGAGAACTTCATAGTTCTTTTAAAAATGTCACAAGGCAACTTGAAAAAAGAAAAAAACTAGAGAAGACATTAGTTGAGTATAAGAAAGCAATGGATGCGAGTGCATATGTGTCAAGAGGTAACTTAGAAGGCAATATAACGTATGTTAATGAGCTCTTGTGCCAAGTGAGCGGATATACGGCAGAAGAACTCATAGGTAAATCTCATAATATTTTTAGACACCCTGATAGTTCTGATGAATTTTTTGCGGATATGTGGAAGACTTTACTCAATAAAGAAGTGTGGAGCGGAGCTACAAGAAACATAAAAAAAGATGCTACTTCTTTTGACTGTTTTCAAACAATTATCCCTATATTAGATGTTGATGGAAATATACGTGAGTACATTGCTTCACGGTATGATATTACAGAATTAGTAGAAAAAAGAGAATCTTTAGAGAAAGCTTATCAAACAGACTCTCTTACCGGGCTTGAAAACAGAATCAAACTTTTAAAAGATATAAAAGAAGTGCAAGAGCCGGCTCTTGCGATTATTGATATTGATTCATTTAAGGAAATAAATGATTTTTACGGTCACGAAATAGGTGATTATGTTATTTTGGAAGTTGCTAAGAGACTTAAAAAACTAAGTGAATCTAGGTATTCAAAAATTTATCGTCTTCAGGCAGATCAGTTTGCACTTTTTTGCACTGATTATCAGAGTAAAGAAAGATTTGAAAAGGATATAACTACACTAATCTCCGAGTTGGTAGACTCCCCTATTTATAAAGATCCTTATGAGCTTTTAATTGGAATAACCGCGGGTATATCATTTGGTAGCTCTAATCTCTTCATTAATGCCGACATTGGATTAAAGGTGGCAAAAAAAGAGAATAAAAATTACCTAGTATATAACAGTAACTTCAATATAGAAAAAGAATATGAATCAAATTTACATTGGACTAAAAAATTAAAAAAAGCTCTACATGAGAAAAAAATAGTTGCCTACTATCAGCCCATTTATAATAATAAAACAGCAAAAATTGAAAAATTTGAAGCACTTGTCAGGATGATTGATGAAGATGGATCGATAATTTCACCATATTTCTTTTTGGATATTGCAAGAAAAGTAAAACTCTACCCACAGATTACAATGATTATGATTGATAGTGGGATTAGGGCAGCCAAAAATCATGACTATGAGTTTTCTATAAATCTGACAATTGATGATATATCTAATGAAGATGTCAGTAAGTACTTTTTAACGAAGGTAAAAGAGAGCGGTGTTGGTCATAAAATAGTGATGGAACTTGTTGAGTCTGAGGGGATAGAAGATTTTCAAAATGTCAAAAAGTTTATTGATAAGATTAAAGGATTAGGATGTAAGCTGGCTATAGATGATTTTGGTACAGGATACTCCAACTTCGAGTATCTACTAAGACTCAATGCTGATTATATTAAAATAGACGGTTCACTTATAAAAGATATTGATAAAAATAAAAATGTAGGCTTGGTTGCAGAGACAATTGTTGCGTTCTCAAAAATATCAAATATGAAAACAATTGCAGAATTTGTATCGCATAAAGAAATTTTAGATATTGTTCAAGGCATAGATGTTGATTATCTACAAGGATATTATATTTCTGAACCTATTGCATATGAGGATATTTCTAAATTTAAAGAATTTAGAATTACTTAAAGGTAAAGAAAATGAAAAAACTTCACATACTACTTATTTTATTACTATTAAGTTTATCCTCATATGCTAAGGATAATAATACATCAGACTTTGGAAAAGTTGAAGGACTGATTCGTCTTTATCATGTTTTTGAGCCTGCTTATGTTAAAAGTGGTCGAGTAAAAGATTACGATATAGATGGAAGTACCATCGGAGGGCATATTCGTTATTACACTCCTGAGCTTTCAGGTTTTGGAGCGACTACAGCTCTTTACTATACAAGAGGAACAGGGCTTAACAACAAATATGACATAAATACAATAATGGCTGCAGGACGTTTTTTTACACAAAACTATTCGCCTAAAGCAGTTTTAGGAGAACTAAATCTTCATTATACAGACAGTATTCATAAAATAGTTCTAGGTCGCTTTAAAGTTGATTCACCAATAACAAATGCTATTTTTACATATATGCCAAATATGTATGAGGCTTTTTTGTATGAAAACTCTTCGCTTAAAAATACTAAGATAACTATAGCTCAGATAGAACGCATGGCTTATGGTAGCAGAGCCCCTGTAGAATTTGGTCTTATTGGTGAAGCAACAAGAACAGGTGGAACTACTCAAAATGCAATTAACATAAGAGGAGACTTTATCGATGTTGAGAAGCAGACTTTAGCCGACCCTTTGGCTAAGACTAATGGTATTACCGCACTCGGTGTTGTAGATACTTCTTTAGAAGACATAACTATAAGAGTATGGGATTTTTATGCGCATGATATTATTAACATGCTCTATGTTGATGCTACGTATAAAGCAAAAGACAGAACTCTTCCTTATCGCTTATCTGCCCAGTATCTTCGTGTAGATAGTATTGGAAAAGATTTAGCTTTAAAATGGATGGATGCAAAGAGTGCATATTTCATAGGTGCAAAAGCGACTCTAAAATATAAAAAAGCATTTGCATATATAGCTTATAATCACTCAGGCAATGCTAAGATATTAAACCCATGGAGTGGTGATCCAGCGTATACTTCATCATTCTTTTCCAAAAATGCATACCGTGCAAATGTAGATGCTTATAAAATAGGTTTTAACTATGACCTTGTGAGTAACCTCAAACTAATTACAAGTCATGCAAGTTATTCAAAATCAACAACTTTAGGTACATTTGCCCCAGCAAGACCTGTTGAAGTACTAAAAGAACCTGAATATGATGCTTTTGAATCTGCTATATTACTTTCATATAATCCCTTTAGAGAGTTAAATATACTAGGTGGATTTATCTATAAAACAAGTGAATACTCTTACGCAGGAGAACAAGTCAAGTTACTTGATGCTGACTTGTTGATTACATATAGATTTTAAACCCAGAGTATGTAATCTAAATTATAGTATAATTGCATTTATGAAACTAAGAGTACTTATATCGATACTTTTTATTATTGCTACAACATTTACTGCTGTACATGAGATTGAACATATACATGGTGAACATGATAGTTCAACGTGTGAAGTATGTATAGTTGATAATCATTTAGTTTCGGCTGATATTATAGATATTGTTTCCTATGAAATATATGTATCATTCGATATTATTACTTTAAAAAATCAAATTCAAAACCCACATTTAAAAAAGACTACGAATCAAGCTACCGCACCTCCAGTAATTTCCTAAATACTAACAATACAACAAAAAACTTTACAAAAATAAAAAATATTTAGGATAAAACTATGAAAAAACTATTAAGTTTATCATTAGTTGCTTCTTCATTACTTTTAGCAGATGCAGATATGGATCAGCTAAAAAAACAAATGGAAACTCAGCAATTAGCGATGGAAAAATTATTACAAAAAATTGAAAAATTAGAGCAAAAAGATAGCTATCAAAAGCAAACACAGATTCAAGTAGCAGGGGATAAAACTCCTACAATTATTAAAAAAGAATTAGCGCAAGAAAAGCAAGCACCCTTTACTATAAGTAAGAAAAAAAGTTTTTTTCAGGCAGCATATATGCCAGATCTCTCGCTTATAGCAGATATGTCTTATGTAAGTAGAGATACAAGAGATGATGCTTTACCTCACTTAGAAGTACCAGGTGTGGCACACGGACTTATGGGTTCACATGGACATGATGGAAATACACATGCACCATATAATGCAAAAAGAGGTTTTAATCTTAATTATGCTGAGCTTGGTTTATCAAAGTCAGTTGATCCAAGTCTAAAGTTAGATGCGATTTTTCATTTTTCTGAAGGTTCTGTAGAGATAGAAGAATTGTATTTTACAACTCCTGCACTTGGATACGGTACACGAGTTAAAGGTGGTAAGTTTAATTCAAACTTTGGTTATTTAAATGAGCAACATCATCATTATTGGAGCTTTGCCGATATGCCTTTAGTGTATGAATCATTTTTAGGAATGCACGGTATCAATGAAAATGGTTTACAAATACAGTGGACTGCTCCTACAGAAACATATTTAATGTTTGGAGCTGAAGTGCTTCAAGGTGAAAATGAACAGATGTTTGGAAATGCAAGTATTGGAGATGCAGAAAACCCAACAGCGGGTTCCGAAACTGCTCCCTCTTTATTTATAGGGTACGTAAAAACATCTTTTGATATTGAAGACACATCAGTGCTTGCCGGCCTTTCATATGCAAGAGGAAGCTCAAGAATAGACCATAGTGATGATGAAGAAGGTCCACATGCATTTGCAGGAGATAGCTCATTATATGGAATGGACTTAGTAATAAAAAATTATTTTGACTCGTACAGCTATATAACTTGGCAAAGTGAAGTTTTATATAGAGATATGGATGGTGTACAATATAATTTTGACAGTTCAGGCGATGTTGCCTCAAGTCCAAACTTAGCTAAGAAACAAGCTGGACTTTATTCTCAACTTGTATATGCTCCAAATAAAACTTGGAAGATGGGTGTGCGATACGATTCAATATTTAAAAATGATGTATTTGCAAATGGGAATAATCTAAACAAATCTACAGATTTATATAAATACTCTGGTATGTTAGAATACAGTACAAGTGAATTTGCACGTTTTAGATTACAGTATAATCATAATAGTGCGCTTTTTGATGAAGATGGTAGAAAGCAAGATATTAACTCGCTTATACTTCAAGTAAATTTAGCGATCGGTGCTCACGGAGCGCATTCTTTTTAATCAAGGACGAATGAATGAATAGATTTTTACTACTAGCTTTTTTACCGCTAACATTGTTTGCACATTTAAATATTGCTGTAAGTTATCCATATATTGGAGCTTTAACTAAGAGTATAGGTGGCGAACATATTAATACAGTAGTTTTAGCAAAAGGAAATTGGGATCCACATTTTGTGGTTCCTCGTCCTTCGCTTATAGCAAAGGTAAGAAATGCGGATGCTTTGATTATGAATGGAGGACAACTTGAGATTGGTTGGTTACCACCTTTACTTAATCGTGCTTCAAATCCTAAAACGCAAGTGGGAGCGAAAAGTTTTTTAAATCTTTCTCATTATGTACATATGCTTCATAAACCACATAGTGTTGATCGTTCTCTTGGAGATGTACATCCTGATGGAAATCCTCATTTTCATCTTGATCCTAAAAATATTTTACGTCTAGCATACACTATAAAAATCTTTCTTACTTCTATGGACAGTGAGCATAAAGTTATATATGAAAAAAACTATGTAGAATTTTATTCAATGTGGGTTAAAAACATAGATATATGGAAAGCTAAAATGAAAGATAAGAAGGGTTCAAAGGTTATACAATTTCATGATAATTTAGCGTATTTCAATCAAGCTTATGGACTTGAAAGTATAGCTACTATTGAACCTCTTCCTGGAATTCCACCAAGTTCTCGACACACTATAAACCTTATTAAACTTATTAAAGAGAAAAAACCTTGTTGTATTTTGCATGATGTGTATCACTCTACAAAAACAGCAGAGTTTATTGTCTCAAAAACAGGTATAGCATTGGTTATTATGCCTCACGATATTGGTGCATTAGATAACGTAGAAGACTTGGTCTCACTTTTTGATCATTTAACAAGTGCAATAAAATGATAGATATTCTTCTTGTCCCTATCGCCCTTGTTATAGTCTTAGTTATGATGCATGCATGGTTTGGGGCTAGGATATTACAAAAGGGAATCATTTTTACAGACTTAGCTATCGCTCAGTTTGCAGCACTTGGTTCTTCTGTGAGTCTTGGATACTTTCATGAAGAATATTTTTATATTTTAACACTTTCCTTTGCACTTTTTAGTGCTTTTTTAATTGCCTATGCATCTCAAAGAACTTTAAAGCTTGAAGCTTTCATAGGTCTTTTATATGTACTAGGAGCGAGTGGGATTATGATGGTGCTTTCCCATTCTGCAGAGGGAATGGAGCATTTTAAATCACTTCTAGCGAGCGATATTTTGTTTACACCTTTAGAAGATGTTATTAGTAGTTCTGTTATTTATGCAGTGATTGCACTTGTGTTATGGAAGGTGTATCCAAAGACAAGTGGATTTTTTAAAGAGTTTTTATTTTTCTCTTTGTTGGCAGTAACTGTAACATCTTCAGTCGCACTTGCCGGTGTGTTAGTAGTTTTTGTACTGTTGATTGCTCCGGCAATGGTAGCACTCTCTTTAGATTACAAGAACAAACTTTTAAGTAGTTTTATCTTTGGATGGTTTTTTAGTATTACGGCTATTGTTATCTCATATTATTATGATTTACCAACAGGCTACACAATCGTTTTTCTAGGGGCATTATTGAGCGCAATAATAGTGCTAGCAAAATCTAAAAAAAGTGAAAAGTAGTATAGAGTAAGGTGGTATTGTAATAGTATCAGCTTTATTCTATACTCATTTCTAATTCTTGCCAAGAATCAATTTCAACATTCTTTAAATCGTAATGCTTTAATTCAATACTAAGACAGGTGTCTTTAATGATATTCCAATTATTTATTGTGTCTACATCTATATCTAAGTGCTCAGGATTTAAGATAATAAAGTCATCGCCATATACTCGATATATATTTTCAATACTAGTTAATTCTAGTAATTTTTCACTAAAATCTTTAAGTAACTGATTGCCTTTATCCCAACCTTTATCAGTATTATATTGACCCATATTATGTATTTTAATAAAATTAAAACACTGATATGTTTGGGTTATATTATTTTCTTGTAAATGTATATTTAAGTAGTCGCCATTATATACATTTGTTAATCTATCTTTAAAAAAATATGAAAACCTTTGTTTTTCAATGTCTGTTTTAGGGAGCTGATTTACCTGTTTAACTTCTGGTAAACTTTCTAAAAACTCTATTGCTTTGTTTAGTAATGTTGGTTCAAACCATGTTCCACTTAATGTTTTAAGTTCATCCATAGCTTGACGTACAGATTTTCTAACTTTATAGATTCGGTTTGTAGTCATCGCGTCAAAGGTATCAGATATAGCTAATATTTGTGAAATAAGAGGAATTTCATCGCCTTTGATTCCGCTAGGGTAACCACTCCCATCATAATGCTCATGATGATGTACTATTATCTCTGCAATCTCTTCATACATAGAAATTGGTTGTAAAATATCATAACCAGATTGTGGATGCTCTCTCATTAGTTTTAATTCTAATTCATTAAAGCTTCCAGGTTTAAGTAAAATAGATTCAGGAACAATAATCTTACCAATGTCATGTAACATTCCTGATTTATATACAAGATTGATAGTATTCATATCCATACCCATATTCTCAGCGATTTTACTTGAGTAAAAAGCTACTCTCTGTGAATGTCCAGCTGTGTAACCATCTTTTTGCTCATTTATATTAATAAAAGAATAAATTGTTTCTTCATAACTTTTTAAAAATTGTTGTTTATACTTTTGCTCATTACTTATATCTTCCAATATGCAATGTGTGTATTCTGGTTGATGTAACTCATTGTATTGGATACTACCATGAACTCGTATCGGAATGATAGTATCATCTTGAGAAAGCATATCAAAATCAGCATCATCTACTCTACCATTTGATACAAATGTACAAAATTTTTCTGATAACACAGTTTGTGATGCTTGGGTTAAAAAGCTTGCTATATTTTTCCCTATTACATCTTCTTTTTTATATTTAAACCTTTCAAGCCATTCTTTATTAACATTTTTTATTATCCCATTTTTATCAAGACTTTGATAAGGTAAAGGTGTATTCTCAAACAAACTTTTATAATCAGAAATATTATTAGCTTCATTTAAATTTTGTATATAGAGATAAAGTGAAATATGTTTGTTTTGGGAGATTGGAGAAGCTATATATTTATACAAATTCTTTATTTCAAGAGAACTTCTACCAATGATATCAGGCTTCTCGTTTTCGGTTTCTAAAAAAGATTCATTTATAAAGAGAATGATATTTTCACTATCTGTAATACATACAGGATTATCTACATATTCATAAGCTAATTTTAATTGCTGTAGCATAACCATAAATATCATCCTTTATACGTCATTATATCATAAGCTTATGATATCCATCGTTATATTTAATGTTAGTTATCAATTATTTACTGTTTATTTTAATTAAAGTATTAGCTTCCTATTCATTATGTTTGAACCCTAAAATAGATATATTATCAGTATTCTCTAAAAATTCAATATTGTGTTGATTCGCCCAAACAACAATATCTCCATCTAACATAAGTAACTCATCTTCATTATATAAATCATTTCTAATCTCTATTAAATCATAATCATCTTTTAAAGATATATAGAAATCACTATGTTGCAAGTATGATTCAAGATCAAGTAATGCTGTTACAATATTAGAAAACTCAGAGTAGTTTTTCTTTATCTGTTCTACTCTATGAAGCGAACTAGAATTTTGTGTATACCCGCATAGTCTTAACAATTTTTTTGATGTGTCCATTTATCTCCTTAATACGGCAATAGCCTAGAACTATTTTATAACTACTTGCATTAAAAGTATCTTATTACAATGTCTACTGCATAAATAAATTACTCATCATCTTCTCCAACTAACTCTAGAGTATCAAGAAATTCCTCTTGGTCTTGGTATCCATAAGATGTTTTACTTTCTTCCCCATCTTTATCAAAAAAGACGAAGGCTGGAGGACCGAAGATATTGAACATTTCTTTTATCTCTTGACTTTGTATATCTCCCTTTGAGCTCATGTTTACTTTTAACGTAATATAGTTTTCTTCTAACTCTGCCACAACATCTGGATCGATAAGTGTAGTAGCCTTGAGTTTTTTACATACAGGACATGTATCTGTATAAAAATAGATGACAAGTAGTTTATCTTCTTCTCTTGCTTCTTCTTGTTTGAGAGTTAGTTCATCAAGGCTTTGTACTGTTTCGAAGATAAAGCTTGGTTTAGCATCTGGATTTTTATTAGTCTGTGATTGACTCAATGAGAGCTTAGCTAATGGTTGCAACATATCTTTTCCTCCATACGCCCCACCAATAAGAAGAAATACACCCCAAATAAGTAATAGTGTAGCAGAAGACTTGATGAGTTTATCCCATCCACTAGCTTCGTGACTTAAGGATTGCGTAGCACCCAGGTAGATACTTATTCCAACAAAAAATGCACCCCACACAATAAGTATAGGTAGGATATCCAAAGTATTGAAAATATAAATAGCTACACCTAAAAGTAAAACTCCAAATATATACTTAATCTTGTCCATCCATTCTCCGGCACGAGGAAGAAGGTGTCCAGCTCCAAATCCGATGAGAACTAGAGGAACACCCATACCAAGAGCCAGAGAGAACATTGTTATTGCACCTAAGATAGCATCGCCGGTGGAGATAGCGACACTTAAAAAGGAGATAAGGACAGGTGAAACACAAGCCCCTAAGATAAGTGCAGTAATCATTCCTAAAACAAATACACCTACGAGGGAACCACCCTTAATACCTTGAGATTCAGAATTAAGTCGTGTTTGGATAAATGACGGTAGAGCAATACTAAAGAGACCAAACATAGATAGGGCCATAATGACAAAGATGAAACTAATACTCCCTATGAAGTAGACATTTTGAAAGTAAGACTGAAGTTGTTCTCCCGTAGCTCCAGCTAATGCGCCCATAACTGCATAAGAGACGGCTGTTCCTAAAACATAAGAAAGAGATAAAGAGACGGCTTTACTTTTAGAGATGTCTTTGCCTTGTCCTGCAATAATACTAGATACTATGGGCATCATAGGGAGTACACAAGGAGTAAATGTAAGTAAAACTCCGGAGAAAAAAGCTCCAGCTAAAGTACTAAGGATACTTTGAGTTAGAGTGTTGTCATTAGACGCTAGTAGTGTGCTTGTGAGAAGCAATACGCTTAAGGGTAAAAATATGAGTTTTATGTTTTGTATTTTCATCTAAGTAGTATAGAGTAATCTTGTGTATAGTTTGTGTATGGATTATTTATAGTAATACACAAAGACTACACACTTAATGAATATACTTCCTATACTTAAAAGATAAAAGGATATAAAATGAAGAAGTTTAACTTAGGCGCTCTCTTACTGGGTGCTGGATTATTAATGGCTATGGGTACAACTACTCTCAGCGCAAAATGTGGTGGTGAAGCTACAAAATGTGGTAGCGAAAAAGCTGCAAAGTGTGGTGCTACTAAAAAAGCTGCGAAATGTGGCACAGATAAAGCTGCTGCAAAATGTGGTACAGATAAAAAAGCTGCGAAATGTGGCACAGATAAAGCTGCTGCAAAATGTGGCGGAGATAAGAAAGCTCCTAAGTCTGCTGAGAAATGTGGCGCTGGGAAGTGTGGTTGATTTAACTTAGAGACTTTTATAGTCTCTAGTTGTTGCTTTTATAATACCTCTACTCTATTTCTACCATTCTTTTTAGCAATGTAAAGTGCTTTATCACATCTGTTGAAAATACTTTTTAATGTATCTCCTTCTTGATATTGTGTCACTCCAAAACTTGCAGTTATTTTTCCAGCTTCCGGGTGTATATTTTCTTCAATCCTGTCTTTGAGCTTTTTGGCCACTACTTTAGCATCTAAAGATAATGTGCTTTTAAATAGAATTACAAACTCTTCTCCTCCCCATCGTGCAAAAGTATCTGTTTCTCTTACATGCGTATTGACTGTTTGAGCTAATACAATCAAAACTTCATCTCCTATAAGATGTCCATATGTATCATTAAATTCTTTGAATCTATCTACATCCAAAATGGCAATAGAGAGAGGAGACTTATATCGTTTCGTACATAAAATTTCTTTTTCAAATATTTCATCAAATTTACTTCGATTATATACATTTGTAAGTCCATCAATATATGCTTTCTTCTCAGCAATTATTTGTAACTCTCTCATCTTTGTTATATCAGATAAAGTTACAAGACAGTTTTGCTTGTCTTGTGTTTTAGTAACATTTATTTTAAATGCTTTAGCTTCAAAATTCTCATCTATAATGGTCACTATTTTATTTTCATCTGTAGTTCTCATTAATAAAGATATAAACAATTCATCTTCGCCCAAGAGACCTTGATGTAAATATCCATCTACATTTTGAAAAATATCCAATACATTGTGAGAGGTTGCTTTATTTATCTCTTGAGAATTTACTATTTTCAAAACTTCTTTAAATTTATCATTTGAAAACTTTACATCTTTAAAATCGGTAATAAACATAATATCGTCCGTTAAATTTAGCACTTCATGTAAAAATTTATGCTTTTGATTTATATCCTTATTTTTTTCTTTTAACATCTCTTTTGAATGACTTTGTTTAATAATAAAGTATATTATGAGTAAAGAAATGAGTAGGCCTATGATTTTTAAAATTAAATCATTAAATAAAGTAGACTTAATAAGAGGACTTTCTTCATACGAAACAATCCATGCAAGAGTTTTATCTTCTATATTTTTTATAGGTAAAAAAGATATGACTTGGATGTGAGGATTATCTTTGCTATGTTCTACATATATACCAAATTGTTTTCCTAGAAGTATATTTGAGTTTATCTCTTTTTTGTAAAGTTGTAATTTGCTTTTATTATCTATAATACATATTTCCATGCTATGCATATTGTTAAGAGTAATCATATACTCATCATTTTCACTAGACTGATGATATTTTAAAACTAAATCATCTCTTACCCAAGCCTTACTATCGAAGATACTTTTTTTAACCAAAAAATGAGAGTGTATGTTACTAATGTTATTTAAATACCATTGAATACTATCACTTGCAAAAGATACTTCCATAGCCCCTATATGAATTCCCTTGGAATCAAAGAGTGGAAATGTATTTCTAAACCCATGCGCTACTCTTCCTTGCACTAGTCCTCTCGTTGGCATTTTTGTCGCATTTGTGTATTTGAAATCTGTTCTTACATCTGTTAAATTATCGCCAAACTTACTTGGTTTATGTGCTCGATAAAATGATTCATTTGTTGGTAATAAAAATTGATACTGCAGGACACCTTTTTGTTTGATAATTTGATATTTTTTATCTAGTAATGTGTGGAACTCTTTTCTAAGTTCATCTTTTTTTTCTTTTGTAGCATTATTAGCTTGGGAAAGTATTTCAAGTACTCTAGGTATTTGTACTGTTGATTGATGAACAGTAGATGCTGTTATTTTTTGTGTTTCAAGCAGAATTTTATAATGTGTAGTAAGTGATTTCAAATTTTCTTTAAAAACCATGTCTATTTTATCTTGAGTGTTTACTTCGATAATAAGGTAGTTGACAGTATTAATACCTAAAAAAAGGAGTATTAAAAGTAATTTTATTTGTATATTCATATTAGACTATTTTATCACAAGTAATATAAATTTTTACAAGAGTACTTAGTAACTCGATTGGAATGTATCAAGCTAAAGCTCCATTTTTACTGTACACAAACCATACACACAACTTCGATATACTTAGAATATAAAAAATTAAGGATAAAGGAGACATTATGTGTATTCCTCATGGAGGCGTTGGTGGCAAAAGCAATGGATTTGTAAAAGAAGAGAAACCTAAAAAACATATAACAGGTGTCTCTCAGTCAGAGTTTGAAAAAGGTGATCCAGATTTTATAGATGAGCGAACATCTGAGTATGAGCCTAAGAAAAAAGAATCATTTTTTTCTTCATTATTTGGCGTATAGTCTAGATGATTTTGAAATCTCGAAGAAACTTTTTTAAAACTACCTTTCTTAGTGGCTTGGTTATGGTTATGTCAAATAACGAGCTTTTTGCTAGCGTAACACCAATGCAAACTTTAGCTATTGTTCAAGAAGATTTATTTCCTAAAGAGATGATTACTTCCTCAAATGCCTACTCATATATAAGTCTTGTATTTAAACACTCTCGAGTAACCGAGGAAGATAAACACTTCTTACGTAATGGTACGAAATGGCTCAACGAAGAGGCGGTACTGAAGTATAAGAAAGTGTATACAAAACTCTTAGCTAAAGAACGTCAAAATGTACTTGAGGCAATTGCACAAGAATCGTGGGGAGAGAGTTGGATAAAAACAGTTCTTTCTTACATCTTAGAAGCTACCTTGGGTGATCCTATTTATGGGATAAATAAAAATAAATCAGGCTGGAAATGGCTGAATCATACAAGTGGATTACCTCGTCCAAAAGAGAGATACTTATGAAGCACGATTATGATGTATGTATAGTGGGAAGTGGGGCAGGTGGTTCACCGATTGCGTATGAACTTTCAAATGCTGGATATAAAGTTGTAGTTTTAGAAAAGGGAAAAAACCTTACAGAAGAGGATGTCTCAAAAGATGAACTTGGAGTCTCTCGTCGGGATATGTATACCCCTGATTTAAAAGAGCAACGCCATATAATTAACGACCGTAATGAAGATGGAAGTATTACCCGTTATGACGGTTACGAATACTCTTGGAATTTTTGGAATGGTTCCATGGTTGGTGGTTCATCTAATCTTATGAGTGGATACTTTCACCGTATGAAGCCAAACGACTTTAAACTAAAGTCAGTTTTTGGTGAAGTAAAAGGTGCAAATGTAGTTGACTGGTGCATAGATTATGAAGAATTAGAACCTTATTATGAAAAAGTTGAAAGAGTGGTTGGGGTTTCCGGTGAAGTAGTACAACATAAGTTTTTAGAACCTCGTTCTACAAAAAAATTCCCTTATCCTAAGCTTGAAGAAAATAGTGTGACTGGATGGTTTGATAAAGCTTGTGAAAATTTAAAATATGAATCTATTCCTACACCACGTGCAGTTTTATCCCGTAATGCACTGGAGAGAAACACTTGTTCTTATAGTAATTTTTGTGGTAGTTTTGCATGTGCAACAGGGGCAAAAGGAAGTGCAAGAGCGGCACTTTTACAAAAGTGTAAGGTAGAGATAATTACAGAAGCCTTTGTGTATAAACTAGAGAGTGATGCAAAAAAAATTACTAAAGTACATTACTACGATAAAGATTTAAACTCACATGAGATTACTGCAAAAATCTTTGTGCTTTCAGCCCAAGCAATAGAAAGTTCACGCTTACTTTTAAACTCAAAAAATGAATTTTTCCCAAAGGGTATGGCGAATAATAACGGTGAAGTAGGAAAGAATCTCATCTTTTCAGCTGGTGGAAGCGGACAGGGTAGATTTCGTTTTGAAGACCTCAATGAGGTGCAACAAAAAGAGCTTATGCAAGTAGGTTTGTTTTTTAACAGAAGTTTACAAGATTGGTACGCTTACGAGAAAGATGCTAAAGTATATAAAGGTGGAACAATAGACTTTTTGTTTGAACATGCAAATGTCATCTCACGTGCAAGTCGAGAGTTTTATAATGATGAGGGGAAACTTATTTGGGGTGCGGAACTTCAAAAAAGAATACATAAACAGCTCACAACTTCAAAAGTTTTAACATTTGAAGTCTTTAATGATTGGCTTCCAACTGATGAGTGTTTTGTAAGTGTTGATGAAAAGGCTAAAGATAAATTTGGTATGCCACTTGGTGTTATAAATCTTTGGGGACACCCCCAAGATGTGAAAGTTGGCGAGTATTTAGCGAAGAAAGCTGTAAGCGTTTTAGAAGAGATGGGTGCACAAGAAATCTCGTATAATATTTCGGCGGCACCACCTCCAAACCTCGTGGCTGGTGGGTGTAGATTTGGAGATGATCCCAGAACTTCAGTACTAGATAAAAATTGTAAAGCGCATGAACTAGATAATCTTTATGTTGCAGATGCGAGTTTTATGCCAACTGGAGGAAGTGTCCCGTATACATGGACTATTTATGCTAATTCGTTTAGAATAGCAGACCGTATAAAAAAAGTAATATAAATATTTACTATATTGATAGCTTAATTACTCCGAGCTAAGGCAGCAAAATCAATTTGCTCCGTTTTGGTTTGTGCGGCTTTTTTATCATCTTCAAAGTTTCCTGTACTAAAGGTGTACTCACTTGATTTTAAGATACAACCTTTCATTCCAGGTACGCAAGGTTTTTTGATAAGTTTACACCGTCCATTGTGGTCATGTTGACAAGTCCAGCCCATAAAGATCCTTTTATTTTTTACTTAGACAGTTCATTTAAAGTATCAATAATCTCATCCATTTTATGACTTACCTCATTTACTGCGTCAGATATTGAATTGACTTCTTGAGCATTTTTGTTGAGAGAATCTGAACTATCTGAAATGGATTGAATTAAAACATTTGTAGTAGCGGTACTTTCAGACAAACTCTTCTGTGTTCTCTCTGCGAGCTTTCTTACTTCATCAGCAACAACAGCAAATCCACGGCCATGTTCACCGGCTCGGGCTGCTTCAATAGCTGCATTTAAAGCTAATAGATTGGTTTGTTCTGCAATATCGCCAATAGTTGATAAAATCTCTTTTGTTTCATTCGCATTTTGGACAAGAGATTGAAGGTTCCCAACCATTTCATCCTCTCTTTGAGATACATCATGGATACGATCAACAATAGAATTTATTTTGTTTTTAAAGTCAATAATGGTAGTGTTTGTGATATTTTCAATAGTTTCATTTAAAACTTTTGATGATTGTGTAATTTGCAGATTAGAATCTGTATTTTGTTGTTGCATATCTTCGAGAGATTGTCCAAGAGAGTTGATGTTATTTAAAAGTTCTGCCATATTTGCTTCTACATTTACAGTACTTCTTGTTGCAAAAGAACCTTCTGAAAAACTTTTTAATGTACTAATCGCATTATCTAAATTGTGCTCGGAGGAATCAAGCATATTGTTCATACTGTTACGTAAAACATGTACATAAGGAGTCTGTGTGTCAGCACCAACTCTAGATGAAAAGTAGCCTTTTGAGACTTTATCCGCTATAAGAACCATTTCTCCCGCAACTTTTGTATCTTTTTGGACTGTATCTTCATATTTTTTGATGAGAGTGTTTAGTGACTTTTCTATCTCACATGTTGATTCCGTGTTAATAATGATTTTGTTTCTTTTAAAGCTAAGTAGTTCATCTATCTTTGTGACAAGATCTACATTTAAAATAGAGCCTGATGAAAAATTTTGAAATCCTAAAGCTAGTAGAGCTGCAACTAATGCAAGAATTATTTGAAGTAAAGTTGAGTCAGTCAGAATTACAGAAGCAACAAGCAGAGTAAAAGCAAGAATCAGAACTATATTTTTTTGTAAGTTATTCATAAATGTACCTTAATTAAGTGTTTTATATAATGATCTTGCATCTTCTATCTCTTGAGTAGAAGGCTTACGTCTACAAGACATATAAGTTGTTTTATGTGAGACTGGATCTAGCATGGGATATACTGTTGCATATACCCAGTAGTTACCACCATCTTTTGTGGCATTTTCCACATAACCACTCCAGATTTCACCTTTTTTTACAGTAGTCCATAAGTCTTTAAAAGCAGCACGAGGCATATCACTATGACGAACAATATTATGAGGTTGCCCAACGAGTTCATCTAGTGAGTAGCCTGCAATTTTACAAAAATCATCATTAGCAAAAATAATGATTCCTTTGTCATCAGTTTGCGAGACTAAAAAATCATCATTCTTTAAAATATATTCATTCATTATAACTCCTAGGTAGTAGTGGCATTATATCTCAAAATGAATCAAGATGTAATGAAGGTTGTTTATTTTACGAAGGATTGTAGAAATACTTTGAAGTATTTTGGGTGAAATCTATGTAGCATAGTTTCATCTTTCATCATCATTGTTAATGCTTCAAACGATGAATGCTTTTTACGATATGCTTTATCATTTGTTAGTTCGTCAAAGGTATCACTAATACTAAGAATAGAAGCAAATGTTTTTATATTTCTACCAATTAACCTATTTGGATATCCACTTCCATCGTGGGATTCATGATGATGGAGAATTGCATCAAGTATATAGGGATTAAGAATACGGTTTTTTTGTACAATATCTCTACTGTATTTAGTATGTTGATGCATTGCTTCTAACTCCATGAAATTGAGCTTAGAGTCTTTATTTTTAATGGAATCATTGATTTTTTTTGTACCAACATCATGTAATAATCCAGCCAGACCTAACTGGCTTAATTCCTTAGTCTCAAGATGAAGAAAATGACCAAGATGAATTGCATACAACGATACATGCAGAGAGTGATATGCTAAAGAATAATCTGAAGAAAAGTATTGCATTGCATTTTTAATATAATTTGTATTTTCTTGTATTAAATAGAGGGCATTATTTACAATCTCTTGTGCACAATTTATATCAAGAACATCTTCTTTTGAAGCCATAAACTTACGAAATAAATTATTGTTGATTTCATACAATAGCTCCAGGCTATTTTTAAAGTTGTGTTTATCTTGTTTAATAGACCTAAATAAGCTTCTATAAGTAGGAGCTTTTTTATTCTGATGTTTTTTTGATATATACAGATAATCTTTTGTTTGTAACATCTTATAAAGTTTTTCGCTAAGAAGAGTTCCTTCTTCGATGATAATTACATAATTATTGTCACGTTTAATAAAGATATCAAACGATAGGACTTCACCTATAGATAAAGAATTAATATCTAGTAGTTCATAATTGTTGCCATTTATATTTGTTTGTATTATTTTCATATTTGATATTATAACATTTATTAGTTGAGATTATATTATTTATATTTTAGAGATTCTAATTTTTTCTCCCCATACCACCATAAAAATAATGCTGAAGAGAAAATAATAATATCTAAAGTAATCCACAAAGATAAAATACCTACGCTCATCCATGCGAGTAGAGAAAATACAATGAGAGGTGCGATGACTTGTCTGTAAATACTTACCGGCATAATCACATTAGGTTGGCCTATGCCTTGAAGCATTGCTATGTAGATAAAGATTACTACAAATGCATATGATGCAACTCCAGATATACGTAAATATAATGCAGTATGTTCTATAACAGCCCCGTCAGATGTCATAAGTGAAGCGAGAAAGGGTGCAAAAATTAAAAAGGTTGTTACTCCTATGCTACTTATTGCCCATCCGTATCGTAGTCCTAAATGAACTGTAGGTAAAATACGGGTGTATGCTTTGGCTCCATTATTTTGAGAGACTATAGCAAGAGTAGCAATGTTTAAACCAATCACAGGCATTAAAAATATTTGCTCTATACGCATACCTATACCGAATGCAGCCACTGCTTCTTTTCCAAATGGAGCTACAAAGTAGGTAATAATATACATACCAAATGCCATCATGAACATATTTATACTTGGAGGAAAACCCTGTTTTAGTAATTCTATGATAACTTGAGAATCATAGGTAAATGTTCTAAATCCTGTGTAGAGTTTTGTTTGTTGTACTTTATAAAATAGGTAAACCATTGAAATGGCTTCTGAGATAACAGTGGCAATTGCTATACCGCTTACTCCCATGTCAAAATATTTTATAAAGAGATAATCTAAAAAGATGTTGAGAAAGGCTGTGATGATAAGGATGTTTCGAAAGGATTTTGTATCTCCAATAGCATTAAGAAAAGCATTAAAGAAAAAGGTACCAATAAAAAAGATTGAACCATATAAAATGAGGTTGATATAATCAAGTGTTTCTTGTCTATAGGAAGGATCCCCAAGTGCTTCTATGAGTAAGGGAACAAAAAGCACACCAAGTATGGCAAGAGCGATAGAGAGAAAAAATGCAAATACAATCGCGTTAAGTACAATATGCTGTGCTTTTTTAGTATTTTTCTCACCGAGTGCATTTCCTACTAAAGAGGTTACTGCTTCACTCATACCTATACCAATTGCAAGTATCATAAAAAACACTGAAGCAGATAAAGAAAGGGCAGCTAGCGCTTGAGTAGAAATAAGCCCAGCAAAAAAAGTGTCAGTGACGTTAAACATTGTATGAAAAAAGTACCCAACAACTGCGGGTACAGCAAGTTTTACCATATGCTCTTTGATGATACCTTGGCTGAGGTCTATATGCATGAGAAGTCCATTATAAGTATAGTTTCTTTTCTGGAAGTATAGCTATTTTTTCACTTCAAAACATAAGCAATACTGTCTAATTAAAAGATTTATTACTATATAATGAGTTATTAATGAAAAATGGAGTTTCTATGTCCTTTAATCTTCTCAAACAATATCAGGATTTGATTGCACAGAATGAAGAAGTTGTTTTAGAAGATTGGCTTCACCATAAAGATGTGCAAGATATATTTATTGAACATGATATAGATGCGAAATTTTTTAAAGAAAACTATGCAAGAAATATCTTTGCATACTATATGGGAGTTATTGATGGTTCCACTCAAATAGGAGACTGTCCCGTTATGGGGGAGTATCTTGACTTTTTATATGACAAAAATGTTATGCCTGACCAGCTCTTTATGATTTGTACATATTTCAGAAAATCCTTAATGCATCTATCTTTTAATACAAATATTATTTCTTTGGAACTTTATGATGAACTTAGTTACATAATTGATCATAATTTAAAAGGGGTTTTAGAACGTTTTAGAAAAATTATCTTTGATAAAGATCAAGCGATTGAAACACAATCACAATTATTAGTACAGTATAAAGTAGTGATTGATGAAGGTTTTATTGTGTCAATGGCAAATTTATCTGGAGAAATTATTTATGTTAATGATAAATTTTGTACTGTTTCTGGTTATGAAGAAGAAGAATTATTAGGTAACCACTATAGTATGATTAAACATCGAGATACAGATCCTGATGTATTTAAAAGCATGTGGGATACACTTCTTTGTAAACATAGCTGGCAAGGTATTTTACAAAATCGGAAAAAAAATGGCGATTCATATTATGTACAAACTCATATAACACCTATTTTAGATACGAGTGGAAATATTGTTGATTATTTTTCCATAAGCCATGATTTAACAGAAGTATTTATGCTGCAAAATGAATTAGTTCAAACACAAAAAGAAATAATCTTTAGATTAAGTGAATTGAGTGAATCAAGATCACAAGAAGCTGGTAATCATATAAAAAGGGTCGCTGGATATGCTAAACATTTAGCTTCGCTCTTAAATCTGGATCAAAAAAGTATTGATGATATCTATTTTGCCTCTCCAATGCATGATATTGGAAAAATTGGTATCCCAGATAGTATTTTAATGAAAGCTGGTCCTTTAAGTGAAGATGAATGGAAAACGATGAAAACACATTCAGAAATTGGTTATGAAATTTTTAAAGACTCCAAACGTTCAATACTCCAAGCTGCCGCAACAATCTCACATGAACATCATGAGAAGTTTGATGGAAGTGGTTACCCAAGAGGTATAAGAAATGATGAGATACATATTTATGCTCGTATTGTAACTATTGCAGATGTATTTGATGCTCTTGCTACAGATAGAGTTTATAAAAAGGCATGGTCTTTCGAGGATATTATCGCTTTATTTAAAGAGGAAAAAGGAAAGCACTTTGATCCTGAAATAGTAGAAGTTTTTTTAGACAATTTAGATGACTTTATAGAGATAAAAGCAAATAATACATAAATTTTACCAATAGATCTTAGTTCTAGGTTTCTCCCTATAAAATCTTCTTTAAAATAGATACAATATCTTTTTCCGTATATGGCTTAGAGAGATATTCATCCATACCTGAGTCTAAAAATATCTGCTTATCTTCACTTAATGCATTGGCTGTTACAGCAACTATAGGGGTACGGGGAACGTGTTTCTCCCTCTCCATACTTCTAATGTGACGTGTCGCTTCAATTCCATCCATATTTGGCATATTTTCATCCATTAAAATAGCATCATATTTATTTTTTTGATACATTTTTAAAGCTTCTCTTCCATCATTGGCTATATCAAAAGTTATACCTGCATCATCTAGTATAATAGAAAGTAGTATTTGGTTTGTTTTGTTATCTTCAACAACCAGTAAGTGGCCCGATATTGTTGTAGACACGTTATCTACAGTTTTTCCAGTTTCATCTGTCATTGTAATTTCTTCTTTATGTTCCTTACAGGGGATGGTAAAGTAAAATTTACTTCCACCACCTAAGGTACTTTCAACTTCTAGTTTTCCATCCATAAGTGAAACAAGTTTAGAACATATTGAAAGACCAAGACCCGTCCCACCAAATCTACGTGTTGTAGAATTATCCTCTTGGTTAAATGCGTTAAATATTTTCTTTTGATTTTCTTTTGCTATACCTATACCAGTATCAGACACGCATGCATACATGGAACTACTGCTGGAGTCATATTTTATATCAAGTGAAACTGTACCATTATTAGGAGTGAATTTAATCGCATTACCTAAAAGGTTAAAGAGTATTTGTTTTACTCTTACATTATCAGTTTCTATATATTGAGGCAGTTGCGATGCAATGTTGCATTCAAATTTTATTTGCTTATCTTCAAGACTTTGATGAAAGAGTAAAGTTGTTTCATTGATTAAAGTTCTAATCTTGTGTGGATGTTTTTCAATATCTATTTTCCCGCTCTCTATTTTAGACAGATCAAGAATATCGTTTATAATATTGAGAAGTGTATGACCAGAACTTCTTATAATATCGAATTGTTTTTTTCGTCGTGTAGTAGTTTCTTGTTTACTTAGTTGATCTACAAATCCTAAAATTGCATTCATTGGAGTCCGAATTTCATGACTCATATTGGCAAGAAAACTAGACTTAGATTGGTTGGCATTCTCGGCAATCTCTTGTGATTCTAAAGCTTTTTTCATAGCAATGTCGAGATCTTTTGTACGTTCTTCTACTCGAGATTCTAAATTTTGATTTGTATTTATTAAATCACGTTCTAATAATTCTCTATGTTTAATTTCATTAGATAGTTCTTTGGCTACACTTTTCAACAATATTGCCCGACCAGTTAAGAGTAATAAAAACAATTCTAGTAGTGTTGCAAATAAAAGACTTGAGGTAAGCATACCCCACATAAATATTGATTGATTTTCTATAACATAAGCTGGTGTAGCATACATTTCGAGTATCCATTTTCTTTGCCCAATAGAGATTTCTTTATTTATCCGAATCGTATTTTTTAGGTTTATTGAGAGTGAATTATCCATGAGTTTTCCATGACCATTACCATCAAAAGAATATGTTGCAATAGGTAAAGGATTATTTATGTCAGTTTTATCTTTTAAAGATATAACAATATTATTCAGTTTGAAATTTCTTAGTAACTCTTCAATAAGGTTGCTAGTGTGATACACTCCAACTATATAACCTTTTAATGAATTTTCTTTTTTTATTGCACCTGTAGGTGTTTGAATACTTTGGTATAAAGGTAGAAAAAACAATATACCAGTTTGATTACCTTTTTCTTGGACGAGTATAATAGGCTCAGTAGCTGTGAGTTTGGCTGATGAACTTGCCTGATCCAAGGCAATACGTCTAGAATGGTTAGAGTAGACATTGTATCCAATAGCTTTTTCATTAGCTAAAGCGGGCTGGATATATGTAATGACCACATATTTTTCATGTTCTTCTGCTGTACTCATTAAACCTTTGATACGCTCTTTAATTGTGAAGTTTTCATAACCTTTTTTCTTCATTTCTTCTTCATACTCATCTCGTTGTTCCGAGTGTATGACAGGGTTCCAGGATATTGCATGAATACTTTTATGACGTTGAAAAGCATCTTCTAGATACGTTTTAAATTTTTTTTTACTTACATAGTCTGAACTGTTAAAATAGCTGCGGACCGAATAAATAACTTCTAAATTAGTTGCTAGTATCTTTTCAAAAGACTTACTAATTATCAATGTTTTTTCAGTAAATTCACTTTGGATACGCTTATTTTCTCTTCTGTTATTTATACTAAAAAATACAATAATTAATGCAAAGATAAAAATCATGGGAAGACCTATACTCATTTGTCTTTGCACCCACACAGTTTTTGGCTTACCAAATAAAATAAATATCAAAGGAACAATTAAAAGTATACCAACGGTATCTCCAATCCACCATGTTAATAAGCTAAAAAAGTACTCATTGCTACTAATTACATCAGATATGAATAGGGTGTTCACACCCCATGAAGAAGCGATGATAGAGGAGACAGGACCTGCAAGCATATAAAATAAAAGTATCTCTTTAACTTCTATTAACCCATTGTTTAAATTAACATATTTATTGATTAAGTAAGCGGCAACTGTTACTTGTAAAGTAGATCCAAAAGCTATGCTTGTAGGTATGATAAAAGATTGAATGTCAGAACTAAAGCTAAATATTCCAAGACCTATTGGTAAGTTGGTTATAAAGGAGCCGATGAGTATACCGGGCCACACTCTATATCCAAAAAAAAGCAACCCAGCTAGTGCAATACCTGCCGAGGGCTGGATAAGAGAGACATAACCTGATGGATTGTCAAGTATTAGGCCAAGACGACCGAATACGAAATATACTATTGCTAAACTTATGATAGGAAAAATCATATTTGTTCTATAGACTATATGCATACAAATATTCTAACATATTATTCATTATGAATTCACTATTATAGTTTTATTACAAAAATAAATATTTAGAACTCTAGAATTTCTATTAAATCTTTTTTCTGATTCCCGAATGCCCAGACTATCTTATAAAGATTTATACTCTTGGATAAATTCTTTTGCATTATCCCCTCTCCAGTACTGAGCAAGTCCAATGAGCCCATCTTTGAGATAACGTGTGTTATATCCCCTGAGTTTTAAAAAAGTTCGTGCCATAATTGCTCTATCTTTATGCGGACAAGCTGTAACTATGAGTTTTGATTTGTCCAACTCTTTTAAACGTTTTGGGAGTTCGTTGAGTGGGATGTTGATTGAGCTGGGCATATTCCATGCTTCATACTCTTCTTTAAATCTGATGTCAACAAGTTGTGCAGTTCCTTCTTCAAGCATCACGCTTAGTTCAAGTGCACTGATTTTCATATTTTTACGCTCTTCGTAGGTAAAAGAATTTAAGTAATTATCATGACTTATAGCTTTTGAATCAGCAATTAAAGCTATGCTGAAGTAGACACAGAGTAATAGAATTGTTTTCATAGTTATTCGTCTTCTTCTTTCGTGAGTATAACTACACCCAAACCTGTTTCTATAGGATAACCAGCTTTTGCCCATCCTTTGAGACCACCTTTGAGGTTAGTTGCGTTCTTATAGCCAAGGTTTTGAAGAGTTTGTGCAGCTAAAGCCCCTCGACTACCACCTCTGCAATAAGTGACAATGATTGCATCTTTATTTTTAACTTTGTTAAGAATCTCAAATTCTAAGTTTCCTCTTGTTATCGCATAACTTTCATCAGCATAGATTTCACCCTCAGATCTTTGTTCTGATTCTCTAATGTCAAGAACAACAACTGCATCTTCGTTGTCAAGCATCTTCTTAAGTTTTTGAGGTTTCATTTCACCTGCTTCTTTTTTTGCTTGTACTAAGAGCTTATCTGTCTCTTTAAATCCTGCAAGAAGTGCTGTTGTTGAAGTGAGTGCGATTAGAAGGATTATGTTTGTTAGTTTGTTTTTCATGTGTACAACCTTTTAGTTTGTTTTTATAATGATAGCTTAGTTGTGCAAAATTGAGGTACTTCACTAGATAAATCTAATTGAAAATTCTATTTTCTAATGTAAAAAACACCATTTAAAGTTGGAACCATATCTTTAAGTAAGTAGTCCTAGCTATCTTTAAATGTATCTCTAATAGATAAAAATTTATCTAAGTCTTTAAAGAAAATATCTATGAGATCAGGATCAAAGTGTTTTCCTCTTTCCTCTCTAAAGAGTTCAAATATACGTTCATCCTCCCATGCTTTTTTGTAAACTCTATCACTACCGAGTGCGTCAAAAACATCTGCTAATGCTGTAATGCGACCATATATATGAATATCTTTTCCAGCGAGACCATTTGGATATCCAGAACCATCCCACTTTTCATGATGCTCGTTAGCAACAACGGCTGCAGTTTGTAGTAGCGGCCTTGTGGAATGGTGTAACATTTCGTACCCTAGTTGGGCATGTTTTTTCATGTGTTCGAATTCTTCGGGAGTAAAGCGTGCAGGCTTATTTAAAATAGCATCAGGGATTGCTACTTTTCCTATATCGTGCATCGGTGAAGCTTGTTTTATCATATCTGCTTCTTCCTGGCTAAGTCCATATGAAAGTGCAAGTAGTTTGGAGTACTCTGCTACTCTTTTAACATGGTTGCCTGTTTCTTTAGATCTACTCTCTCCAATTGCACCCATAGTAAAAACAACTTCTTTTTGGGTTTCTTCAATCTCGCGGTAGAGTATTTCATTTTCTTGAAGTGCTTTATCAATTCCACTTAACATTTGGTTAAAGGCATCAGCAAGGGTAGCTATCTCATCTTCACCATGAATGGGAACTCGTTGGGAATAATCTTGTGTATTTGTGATTTTCTCAACAATAAGAGATAAGTTAAGTAGAGGTTTTATTAGTTTATCTATAAAGTAAAAGGCAATTACAGAGATTATAATAGCACCAAATATCAAGGCTAAGATAAATATATTTTCATATCTTTTTAGTGAATTTAAAAATACATTTTGATTTTGTTCTAAGACTATTTCTGTATTTTTCATTGTATTTAAAGACTGTTTAACATGGATCTCATTTGTAAAGCTATCTGTTTTATATAAAGTTTTTGTTTTATCTAGTCTTATAAAATAATGTCTCTCCGGCGAGTTTTCAAAAAAGTTAATTATATTTTTTAATGAAAAATCTAAAGCGAGTTTTCCGATGATAGAGCCATCAATTTCTGATTTTATATCTATTAAAAACATAGGAGCAGTGTCAAGCTTTTTATATAACAAAGTAGCATCGCTTGTTGCAATTATATTCTCTGTTATATCAAGAAGATGAAAATTACCATCAAGGTTCAGTTCTTGTTTTTTATCTTCGAGTAAATTGGAAATACGTCTATCGACATCTTTTGAATATATATCATTCATAATATCTAAGTGACTGATAAAAACCATATCTCTTTTTAAAGTTGTTAAATATTGCTCTATTCTCTCAACAGTTAAAGAGAGTTGCATCTTCATCTCTTGTTGCGTATTTTCATAGTATTTATCACGAAGTATATTTCCAGAATATATCATGATGAGGATATAAGGTGCAAGACTCACTATAAGGATTAAAGATATGATTTTTATTCTAAAATTCAAAAAGAACCTTTAAGCCAGAGTCTATAGATGAAAGTGGTAAATAGCCTATGGCACCATTTACATTTTTTATAAAAAGTTTTACAGAGACGTTTGAGGATTGTACTACGGGTGGTCTAATTCCTTGGAAGTGTTTTTTAGTCCAGTATCTATTTAATTTTTCTCGATTAATCTTTAAAATCTTTTTTTCAAAATTTTCTCGGACTTTTGATGAGGCAGACATATTTACTGGGACTAGTTTAGTCTCTTGTACAAAGTGTCTTTTCATTATAAATATATCTTTAATTTGCTTTTTAGAAAGCTTTGTAATAGGACTATTTACATTAATGACAACTGCATATTCAAGTGATAAAAGTGATCCTGTTAAGAGAAACATTAAAAGTAAAGTTTTCATTAAAACAGCACCGAGAATGAAATAAGGGATTTACTAAGTTTAGAATCAGAATTACATTGGTATTCAGCTTTTATAGAAATAGCATAAACAGGTCTGTAGCTATATCCGATGATTCCAATTTGATTAATCTCAGAAATTTCGTTATTATCAAAATACTCATAACGACCAATAATCGCATGTTGCATATTGAAATTGTAAAGCCCCTGTGTATATCCAGCAAACTGATGGCTTTTAATTTCAAGGTCTCTATTGTCTATATCATTGTACGCGATTTCTGTTTGAAGCATGAAAGGGTAGTTGTCATATTTTGCATTAAATTGTATGAACTGTACAGCTTTATTATCCTGAGTGGTAATATATTCACCTAATGCTCCACCAAAACTTATTTCTGATGATACTTCATACTCTAAAGAAGCACCTAGAAAATGCTTATTTTCTATATTGATATAGTTTTTATCTAAGTCTTCATTTTTTTGCATAAAAAGATGATACTTTAAAGTGTTGTCTTCATCTAAGTAGCCATAGAGATCTAAACCAGTAAGAAGTTTTGGAAACATTTTACTGCTGTAGTATGGATTAGAACTTGTATCTCGAAGTACATTAATGGGCTCAATATTCCAGTAGCCAATAGGCGAAATTTGTTTACCAATTCGAATGTTAAATAATTCAGAATGAGCATAATCTACATACATTCTTTCGTAATGGAATCGTGTATCTTTAGTTTCTATATCTGTTGTATAGTTTTTGGTATAAAAAGGGGCAGCTTCTAACTCTAGAAGATAAGAAAGCTTTTCAGACAAACTACCATAGGCTAATACAGCAACATCATCGAGTCTAAATCGCTCCTTATCATCCCCTGTTTCATAGTCAGTAGAAACATAAGCTCCAAAGTTAAGTTGATCATTAAGTCTTAAGCCATGACCCAGTTCGTATTCATCTGCTTGTAGAAATAGAGTTGATAAAAGTAGTATAGATATAAAAAACCTCATAAATCTCCCTATATTTTAGGGATTATTATAACTAAAAATAAGCTATTTGTGAAGTCTTTCTTGTACATAAAGTTACTGGAGAATTGGAATAAGTCCCTCTAAATGGGGGGGGGAGCTATAATTTACTTTACTAAAATTCTTCTTCCTCAAACTCTTCTAAATCTCTTTGATATTGCATTTCTTTTTCTTTTGCTAAATCCTCTTTACTCATAAACTTGTAAGCAACAGCTTCACCAAAATTAGTTCTATTTTCAGTGTGATAGAGATATGCATATAAACCATATGATAATAGTATGATTGTTATTGTGACTATGATTTTTTGAGTGAAATTAAATTGTTGCACTCTATCTTTAAAGGTTAATCCACAAGAACCACCAGGACAATTTTTTGACTTCTCTGGCATAATAATATTGTATATCCAACATCCCAAACAAAATGAAAAAGCTGCTTCTAGAAATAGTAAAACCAAACAAAAGACACATACAAGTATCTTTATCATTGAAGGTTCCCAGTTGAGCACTAAATAATAAAACATAGGCAATGATAAGAAAAAGCCAATTGACCAAGCAAATCTTTTTTGTAATGCACCAACATATTCTGGTTTTTGATTTTGAATAAACAATCTCCCAAGTAACATGCTTGGGGAATATTTTGGATTGACTACTCTTATTAAAAAATCAAAGGTAAAAAATGCTAAATAATATTTAGTTACAATGATGTTTCCAATCATTAATGCATTAAGTAAACTCAATAAACCAACCAAGAATAAAATACCTGCGGCTGCTCTTGCCTCTCTTTCATTTAAAACTAATACATCAAAATCTGGTACTTTATTACCATACTGAAAGAAATTTCCCCACATAATATCTACCCCTTTTTAGTTATCTCTCTTTTGACATAACTCTCATAAAGTATAGGAATTATAATCAAACTAAGCACGGCAGAACTTACAACTCCACCTATCATAGGTGCGGCGATTCTTTGCATAACTTCACTTCCTACTCCGTGAGTATACATAATCGGTAAAAGCCCTGCTAAGATGGCGAAAACTGTCATGAGCTTTGGTCTTACACGTGCTACTGCACCTTCATAAATTGCATCACGTAGCTCTTTACTTGAAAAGCTATTTTTGAATTTTTCTTTTGCTTCACTTACTGCTTCTTGTAAGTATACTATCATAACTATGGCAGTTTCAGCGGCAACTCCTAGGAGTGCTAAGAAACCGACTATTACAGCTATAGACATGTTAAAGTTAAGTAAGTCTATATAGATAAGCCCACCTAAAAGTGCAAATGGAAGGGTAAAAAATACTATAAGTGTTGGCATTATCTCTTTAAGAGCAAAATAAATTAAAACCAAGATTACTAGAAGTGCAATGGGGATAATCCATACTATTTTTGCCATTGCCGAGTCTAAGTACTCACTCTGTCCTGCCCACTCTATGTAGTAACCAGCTGGTAGATCGATTTTCTCTAAGAGTTTTTTTGCTTCTTCTTTGTACTCCGTTGCAGAAACCCCTACATTTGGAGTGATATACACAAAGGTAACAGGTGAAGCCATCTCACTTTTAATAACCGAAGCACTCTCTCGGTATGCAACTTCTGCAAAGTGTGAGAGAGGTACAAAGCCAAGTTTTGTTTTAATCATGATATTTTTTATAGAGTGTATGCTTCTTCTTTCTTCTTCTTCAAAACGTAGAGCTATTGGATAACGTTCTATCCCTTTGTACATGGTAGATATTTTCATCCCACCCACAGCAGTAGATACATACTCTAGAAGATAGTTCTTCGTTATGTCGTATCTCGCTATAGACTCTTCGTTTATCTCAATATCGAGATAATAACCTGCACTTGCTTGATCTGCAAAAACAGAGAGAGTTTTAGGGTATCCACGAAGAACAGATTCTATCTCTTTACCGTACTTTTGAAGACCGTCTGCATCTTTACCATAAAGTTTTATACCAAGGGGAGTTCTTATTCCACTTAAAAGCATATCAATACGTCCACGAATTGGATATGTCCATGAGTTTATAAGACCTGGAATTTGTAGCGTCTCTTCAAGCTCTTCCATCAGTTTTTCATATGTCATACCCTCACGCCATTCTTTTTTAGGTTTAAAAGTGATGATAGTCTCAATCATTCCAAGTGGAGCAGGGTCGGTTGCAGAGTTCGCACGCCCACCTTTACCAAACACAATGTCGACTTCTGGAAATGATTTTAAAATTGCATCTGTTTTTTGTGTAAGCATCTTACTTTGGTCTACAGAAATTCCATAAGGAGTAACAGGCATATACATGACACTTTGCTCATTGAGTGGTGGCATAAACTCCCACTTAAGACCTTTGTAAAGTGGGTACATAAACCAAAGTGAAACAAGAACAGCTACCATCACAACGTACTTGATTTTTAACGCTATTGTGATGAGAGGATGGTAAAGCCAGATAAAAAATCTGTTAAGTGGATTTTTGGCTTCTGATAGAATTTTCCCTTTTACAAAATAAAGCATAAGTATAGGAACAAGTGTAATAGAGAGAATCGCTCCAGCCATCATAGCAAATGTTTTGGTAAAAGCTAGAGGGGTGAAGAGTAAACCTTCTTGTCCTGAGAGTGCGAAGATTGGTAAGAATGAAACTACAACAAGAGCAAGTGCAAAAAAGATTGGACGACCAACTACTTTTGAAGAACTTGCAATTGCGCTAAATCTTTCTTCTTTTTCTAAAGATCTTCCTAATGCTTCTTCTTGTTTGATGATAGTTTTATGGGCATTTTCTATCATAACGATAGTCGCATCAACCATCGCACCAATCGCAATGGCAATTCCACCTAAACTCATGATATTTGAATCAATTCCAAACAATTTCATAAGCAAAAATGTCACACCAATAGTAAGCGGTAAAATGATGATAACGATAAATGAAGAGCGTAAGTGCATCAAAAATAAAGCGATGATAATAATAACAATCACACTCTCTTCAATGAGGGTAAATTTTAATGTATCGACCGCTTTTTCTATAAGCTCTGAACGGTTATATACTTCAACAACTTCTACATCATCAACTTTAAGTTCATCGATTTTTGCTTCTATCTTTTTGATTGTTTTATATACATCTTCACCGTAGCGAACCATAACAATCCCACCAACAACTTCACCCTCCCCGTTTAAGTCAGCCATACCACGGCGTGCGCCAGGTACAAGTTCCACTCTTGCTATTTCACCAATGGTTACAGGGATATTTGCTTTTGTTGTGACTGCTAAAGAGCGGATGTCATCAAGATCTTTTACATAACCTTTGGCTTGAACCATCCACTCGTACCCATTTTGGATAACAATCCTACCACCGGTGTCGTTGTTGTTAGCCTTGAGTGCTTTGGCTACATCTTGTACACTTAAGTTATAACGCACAAGTACATCGTTTTTAACACTCACTTGGTAAGTTGGTACAAATCCACCAATCGACGCAACTTCGCTTACTCCATCAACTCCTAAGAGTGCATATTTGTAGTAGTAATCTTGTAAGCTTCGTAACTCTGCAAGATTTTTCGTTTTTGATGTGAGTGCATACTCGTAAACCCAACCAACACCAGATGCATCAGGACCAAGATTTACTTCCATAGTATCTGGTAAAGACGATTGGATAGAAGCGAGTTGCTCTAGCACACGAGTTCTTGCCCAGTAAAGATCAGTTCCCTCTTTAAAAATGATATAGATAAGTGCATTTTCATACGTAGAAAAACCGCGAACAGTCTCAATGTTAGCAATTGCTAAAAACTGAGAAACAAGTGGATATGTTCCTTGATCTTCTATAATCTCAGGGGATTGTCCAGCCCAGTTTACTTGTACGATTACCTGCGGTGGTGAAAGATCTGGAATCGCATCAAGTGGTGTGTTTTTTACAGCCCAAAAAGAGCCGAAAATTAAAAAGAGTGTAGCCATAAGAACTAAAAAGCGGTTTCTTATGCTGAAGTCTATTATTTTTTCAATCATCTTTTAGCCTTTAATATAACCCATTTACTTGCGCGTCACTATCCATCATGAAGAGCGCGTTATTTACAACTTCATCTCCAACATTTAATCCACTTTTTACTATGTAGGTATCTGGGTTTAACACTTCTACTTCAATTTGTAAAGGTTCATATTCACCTTCATATTCACCAACAACAAAAACATAAAATACACCATTTTTTCTGATAACAGAAGTAGTGGGAAGTGTTAAGTATATTTTGTTAGCTTGGCTCATTGTTGCAGTCATATACATTCCAGGTTTAAGTTGTGCATTTGGATTTTTTACTTCAAGGCGAAGAGTAAAGCTTTCTTCTTTTTCATCAAGCTTTGGATAAATTCCAGAGTTTGTAGCTTTAAAAGTTTTACTAAGAGCGGGGGAAGTAAGTGTGAATGTGTCTATTTTATTTAAAAGAGGAAGTTGGTTCTGATGGATTTTTACTTCTACCCAAACTGAGTCAAGATTAATGATCTCAAAAAGAACTTTTTTGGCATTAAACGCAGAGTTATTGTTGAGCGATTTTTTGAAAATATAACCAGATGCTGGCGAAACTATAGTGGTAAAGTTTCTATTCTTTATTTTTGCATTTATTTCATTTGTTGGTACTTTTAAAAGTTTTAGTTTTGTCATAGAACTATGAATCATCCCTTTATTCTTAGAGTATCTAACACTATTTACGTATTCGTCTTTGGCTTTTAAAACTTCTGGTGAATATACTTTTACTAAAGCTTCACCCCTTTTTACTTTTTTATAGAGTGTATCTGCATATAGAATTTCAACATAACCGCTAAATCTTGGGCTTACATCATAAACTTTTGCGTCATCAACTTTAACAAAGCCATAACTTTTTATGGATTTTGCATAAGAGCTTTGGGCTACTTTTACAGTTTGAACATTAAAGAGTTGCTCTACTGTGACTTCTTTGGCATTAGCAAAGATTGTTATACATACGAGTAAAATTATAAGTCTCATTTCATTTCTCCTACAAGTGCTTCAAGCTGTGCTAAGTACTTGTTGTATGCAGCTACAACTGCAATACTTTTTTCATCAAGAGATAATTTTCTCTCGAGTAAATTTATATAGATAAAAAGTTCATCTCCATTTTTTATAGAACTTGAACTTAATTCAAACATATGCTCAATTTGAGGCATACTTTGGTTGTGAATAATGTCGTAGACTCGAAAAGAATCTTCGATTTTTGAATGAATCTCTGAGAGTTGAGACTCTAAAAGAGAGTTGAAATCAGCTATATCACTTTTATTTGCAAGAGCAAGTTTTTTAGATTTTTGAATTTGTAAATCTTGCGTCCCATACAAAGGTAAAGAAAAAGCTACACTGATACTCGCATAGTCATTAAACTTTTCACGGTAAAAATAACCAGCTTTGAGAATTGGGTCTGAATATTTATCTAACTCTCTAACTTTGATCTCTTCTTGAGCGACTTTGAGTGAAGCGACTTTACTTTTATATGAGATATTCTGATGCTTTTCATTAGAGAAGATATCTATGTGTTTATGTGGTTGTATCTCCAAACTCAGCTCTAACTTTTTGACTTCCATTGCGCTTAGATAACTTAGCTTTTTATAAAAACCATTGAGTAAGCCATGCAATCTACTTTGTTTGATCCTCAGTTCTGAGAGTGTCATCTCAGCAGACATAATACTCATGTGCGATTTGGAATCACTACTTGCATAACCGCTTGATAGGCTGATATTACGCTTTGTAAGGGTAAAGTATTCTTCTATAATTTTGAGTTCTTCTTCTATCTGCCAAATAGAGTACGCAGTAATTTTTATAGCTTTAACAAGTTTAACTTTCATCTCATCTATACTAAGCTCGGCTACTTCTTTTTGGGCACGTAGTTTCTTTTTCTTTGCATCTCTTTTCCCAAAGTATGGAATACGCTGTTGTAAGCTTAGTGCAGTTGACTGCATAGGTTCACGTCTTCTATCTACTATGTCATTAAATTGTATGTCATTTACACTTAAAGAGACTAAGGGATCTGCAAAATTTTGTGAAATATCTATAGAGTCGTCAATAGCACTTACTCTTTGCTCAATCGTTTTTAGGGACTGATGATTATTTTTTGCATTTTGTATTAATGTTTCTAGAGATACGGCCAGAAGCCATATTGGTAATAGAAGTAAGACAAAGAATTTCACTTTAAATCCTTTATATATTTAAAGAAGTTTTTGCTCTAACTTTTTTACCAGTCTTAGGAGTTAAGAAGATATGTACCTGCCATGTACCACCCATAGATATATTTACATTTGTTGTAAATTTTCCATTACCTAAACTCTTTGCGTCAGTTATACTTTCCATATAAGGCATACCTGGCATTGCTGGCATAAATACTTTTACTTTCATTGTAGAGTCTTTGTAGTTTTTATGTCCAACTTCTAAAAGAATTGTATTGTTTCCAGTACTGAGAGGTTTTTCTGAACTCATCATAATCTGTGTAGCACGTGATTTAGCAACTTTCTCAAAAGCAGCACCTTGAAGTAAAGAAACTCCTAAAAGAGCAGTTAAAATTATTTTTGTAAATGTTTTCATTTTCTATCCTTTTTTAGTTCGTATAAGAGAATTATATTGATAGACTGTGTGAAGTTTGTGTGAAGGTAGTATAATTGGAATATTTAAAGACACTTAAAGTATTATATATTATGATGTTAGTAGGTTTAATAGATTAAAGAAAGTTAGGAGTGAGTATGAAACTTCAAACATATACATATAGAGATAATTGGAATAGAAAATTCGATGTGAATCTCAATGTAGATAAAAGTTTGATAATAGTTTTTACAAGTGCGAACAAAAGTATTGTTGAGCAGCCTTTAACAGAACTTGTATCATTCTTTTCTAAAGCAACTATTATTGGAGCATCGGGTGCAGGTCAAATAGCACAAGATGAGCTTCTTGAAAATAGTATGGTAGTTGCAGTTCTCACATTTAGATCAGCACGTATAAAAAGTGTATCAGAGCGACTCCTCTCAAATAGAGAATCTTTTGAAAATGGAGTTTCAATTTCAAATAAACTTCGTGAAGATGATTTAAAAGCTATATTTTTACTCTCAGATGGACTCATAACAAATGGTTCTAAACTCACAAAAGGTATAGCATCAATATATGGAAATACTATTGTTGTTACCGGTGGTCTAGCTGGTGATAACCATGAGTTTAAAAACACGTATGTGATTGTTGATGGTAAACTTACTCAAGGATATCTAAGTGCGGTAGGCTTGTATGGGGAACATATACATGTTGGACACGGTTCAGGAGGAGGATGGGATAATTTGGGCGTGAAGCGTCTTGTTACCAAGTCTAAAGATAATGTACTTTATGAACTCGACTCTCAGCCAGCCCTTGATATTTATAGGCGTTATTTAGGAGAAAAATCCTCTGAACTTCCTTCTATTGGAGTACATTTCCCAATTAAACTCTCAAATACATTTACATCAAAAGAAGAAGAAAGCAATATTAGAACAATTTTAGGCATTGATGAGCAAAATAAGACAATTACTTTTGCTGGAGACATTGACGAGGGAAGTTATGCTAGCTTGATGCGAGGAAATAACGATAGACTAATAGATGGTGCTACTCTAGCTGCGGAAAAAGTAAATTTAGATGGACATGGGAATGAAGATATCCTGAGCATTGCTATCAGCTGTGTTGGTCGTAAATTTTTACTTAAGCAACAAACTGAAGAGGAATTAGAAGCTACTCTTGAAGTACTCCCACAAAAGACAATGCAGATAGGATTTTATGCGTATGGTGAAATTGCACCAATATCTTCAGGTATCTGTGACTTACATAATGAAACGATGACCTTAACTGTTATATGGGAAGATAATGCATAAACTTTTAAAAAGACAACTCAGGAAAACGGACATCATTGTTGAAGCATTGGAAGATATTCGTTTGAAAAAACTCATAGAAATGGTTGACCAAACATATAATGATGATGATGAAAGTAGAAATTTCTTAGAACATATGCTAGTAACATCTTCAGCTGAAAGACAAGAGTTATATGAAGAGTTAAAGGAAAAGTCACAACTTGCATTAGAAAGAAGTGAAGAAAAATACATACGCTTAGTGGAAAATCTTCACAATCATTACTTTTTTTATACACATAATACTAAGGGTGTTTTTACGCACTTAAGTGACTCTATAACTAATATGCTAGGTTATAATCAAGAAGAATTCATGACTCATTATCAGAGTCACTTAACAGATAATCCAATAAATGAATACGCGAGTCAATATACAGAATTGGCTATCAATGGGACACAACAACCTCCATATAATTTAAGTATATATCATAAAGATCGGACAATTCGTTACCTTGAAGTTACTGAGGTTCCAGTTTTTGATGAGAATAAAAATGTAATTTTTATTGATGGTATTGCTAGAGATGTTACGCAACAGTACCGTTTAGAACAGGAATTGACTGATTTAGCAAGATACGATGTTTTGACATCTCTTTCTAATAGAGTCTATTTAGAAGAACAATTATGTACCTTGATAGCGACTTCAAATAGATTGGGAAATGAGTTCGCACTACTTTTTTTAGATTTAGATCACTTTAAACAAATTAACGACACACTTGGACATGATGTAGGGGACAAACTTTTACGAGAAGTGGCAAGCCGTATAGAACCAAATATTAGAGTTGAAGATATTTTTGCTCGTATAGGTGGGGATGAATTTGTAATAGTATTGACAAATATAAACGATACATACTTAAGTACGATTGTAAATAAAGTTATGGATTTAATGCGTAAAACCTGGAATGTTGATACCTATGAGCTTAATGTTTCGATGAGCATTGGGGTGGCATTATATCCCCAAGATGGAAAAACGATAGTAGAGTTAATGAAATGTGCTGACATCGCTATGTATCAAGCGAAAGGGTCGGGACGGAATAACTTTAGTTTTTTTACTGATGAGTTAAATACAAAAGTACATCATGATATGAAACTGGAACAAGAGATGTCCGATGCACTTAATACACATCAATTTGTACTGCATTTTCAATCAAAACAATTACTGAAAAATGATAGGATAATTGGAGCTGAAGCACTTATCCGATGGAATCATCCCGAACTTGGTCTCATTTATCCAAATGACTTTATAGAACTAGCAGAAAGTACTGGTTTTATAATGCGACTCGGTGCATGGGTCATCGAAGAAGGCTGTAGAGTAATAGCTAAAGCAAATAAAATAGACACAGCTAAGAAGTTACACATATCTGTTAATGTCTCAACAAGGCAACTTCAAAATGCGGGTGTATATAAAACAATAAAAGAAGCTTTGAGAGTTAATGATATTAATGTGAATCAATTAGCTATAGAAATTACGGAAAGTATCATGGTGGACAACAGCGATAAGATGCTAAAAATACTTAATGATATAAAGTCTTTAGGTGTGCACATTTGTATGGATGATTTTGGAACAGGGTATTCTTCTTTAGCCTATTTAAACAGATTGCCAATAACTTCTTTAAAAATTGACAAAACATTTGTGGATGAAATTCCAAAAGAGGAAGATAAAAAAGTGCTTCTGAATACGATTATAGCAATGGGGGACACCTTAGGTATTGGAGTAATTGCTGAAGGTGTTGAAGAAGAATACCAAAGAGAATATTTACTAAAAGGAGGGTGCCTTTATTATCAAGGATATCTTTTTTCTAAGGCAATTCCTGAAGAGGACTATTTGGCTATGTTAAAGTAAGGTATTGTCAATAAGCTATAATATCTTTATAAAAACACTCCTTCTAGAAGAAGTAAGCATAAAGAGGCTAATACCGTGAAAATACTCCTTTTAGAAGACGATACAGTTTTAGCAGATATATTAGTCGATTACCTGCAAGAAGATTATGAAGTCTCACATACATACAGTATGAAAAAAGCATTAGTGCTTAGTGAAGAGCAGTCTTTTGATTTGTATATCTTTGATATTAACGTTCCTGATGGAGATGGAATCTCTTTACTCAAAGAGCTTCGAAGCTTTAATGATGAGACTCCTACTATTTTTATAACAGCCTTTCACGATACAAAATACCTTAAGTCTGCTTTTGAATCTGGGGCAAATGATTTTATAAAAAAACCATTTGACTTAGAGGAACTCGGACAAAGGATAGATAATATAAAAAGACATTTTGGACTTAACTCCCTTATAAAGCTTACTTCAGAGATAACATTTGATACACAAATACATCTGTTAAGAAACGGTGAAGTTACATCAACACTAAGGGCAAAAGAAAGTGGATGTTTGCAGTACCTTTATAAAAATAGACACCGTGTTGTAAGTGATGATGAGATGCTTCAAAATATGTGGGAGTACGATGAAATGCCAACAGGAGACGCTATAAGGACTATAGTAAAAGAGCTTCGAAAAGCACTTGGAAAAGAACATATTATAAACGTTCGTGGTGAAGGGTACCGTTTTGAATAGCTTGGAGAAGAAGTCGTTTTATTCTTTTCTTTTTCTTTATCTAGGTTCTTCTTTTATTTTTGTACTTCTTTCTGGTTTTTGGTACTACTCTGCACAGAAAAGTTCATTGGAAAACACAACCTACTATAAACTACAACATTTAGCAGATACAGTTTCAGGTTTAATTATAAATGCACATATGATGGGTACAAAGCTCATTTTACCAGCTACTGAAGATGGTTATGAATACATTATGATTCCAACAAAAGCAAAAAAAATATTTAAAGAAAACTATTTTGAAAAAAATGGGATGAAGATACTTGTTTCATCTGCTCCCCAAGAACATTTGATGATAGAGTATGTAGTTGCAAGAACAGATTCTTTTCATAAAAACTTAGCCAAGTTACAAAAAAATGTAAGTATGATTATGGTTGTAGTATTTTTTTTCATTGTTGTTATTTCATGGATATTGTCCAAACTTTTCATGCGACCAGTACGTCAAAAAATGGTGCAAATAGAGCAATTTATTCAAGATATTTCACACGAGTTAAATACCCCAATTACAGCGCTAAGCATGAGTTCAAAACGTGCATTGCAAAAAAAAGTATATGATGAAAAGATCTTAAGAAATATCTCTATAAGTACAAAGCAACTCTACAGTATCTACAAGTCATTAGCATATTTGAATTTTTCATCACAAAATGAAGTAGTTAAACTTTTAGAACTTAAACCCATTCTCGTCCAAAGTATAGAGTACTATGCAGAATTAACTATGGCTAAAAATATACAGATAGAACAAAAGCTAGAAGATACGCATGTAGAGGCAGTAGAATCAAGAATCGAGTTAGTTTTCTCAAATCTAATCTCTAATGCCATAAAATACTCTATGCCGGATACGAAGATAACGATTACTTTAGAAAATGGACGTTTTAGTATTACTGATGAAGGGGTAGGTATTGCGCAAAAAAAGTTAGATGATATTTTCAAGGCTTATGAGCGAAACTCAAATCTAGCAGGTGGTTTTGGAGTGGGTTTGAGTATAGTAAAAGAGATTTGTGATACGTACAACATAAGTATAGCGGTCAAGTCAGAACTTGGAAATGGAAGCAGTTTTATTCTGGAATGGAACTAGAAGAAAACTTAACTTTCTTCTATATCTTTATTTATGGCTTCTTTAAGTTGTTGTAGTGTTAAATTATTATTTAAAATTATATGAAAATGAAGGAATTATATTTGCTTATATAATTAAACGGGTGGAAAATCCCTAAAACAAAGGCTAATCAGAGATAGGAGCGACAGCCAAGAAAGAGAAATATTATGAAAATACAATCACATGAATTGACAATGGCATCCAAACACGTAGAATACAAAAGTATGATAGAGTAAAATATGAGTTTTGAAACTTATTTCACTGACCTACCTAATGGCATAGAATTTGATGAAAAACCCCAAGAAGTTACCCCTGCACATGAATCTTGTATGTGTTCTTTTTTAGATGATAAAAACCGTAC
>NZ_JBLHOE010000009.1:0-56828 GCF_047622445.1 Sulfurimonas sp. | reverse complement strand
GATTGACAATTTATGCATATTTTAGAGCTTTTTTACAGCCATTTGTAAATAAACCTTTGTTTACTCCCAATATACCATAGTTCGAGAGGTGTTTTAAGCACCCATATTTTTCATTAAGTCGAAAATCAATATAAGGTAACTTGAATAAAATGATATAAAATCATTCTATAAATAAAAATTGATTCATCGCCTTAAAATATTAAAAGCTACATTTTTATAAGTTAAGTATTGCAGAATCAATATCAATATGCTTATTTAAATTTAAAGATGTATAGTGTATGTCAAAATAGACTAAATATTTAATAAATAAAAAGTGGATGCATACAGTTTACAAACTACCTTTCACACATGGTTTTATAGTCACAAAACTTACAATGATTTTCATCTTCGCATAACTCAAAATCAACTGACTCTATATTTTGTAAGTCTTTTATATGTGATTCCAAAATTGCTAATTTTTCATTTAAAAATGCTTCCTCAACAACTATTGATTCTTTTAAGTCATAAAAAGCACACCCAACAACATTTCCTAAACCAGCGCACAAAAGATAATAAAACTCTAGTTGAAAGTCTATTGCATCGGTGAAGTTGTTTTTGTTGTTAAGTGTATAAGAACCTGTTTTATAGTCAAGTACATATATCTCATTATCACGTTTGTCAATTCTGTCGATTTGACCTATGAGTGTAGCGCCTGCAAATGGAATTTCAAAACTCTCTTCACAAGAATGTACCTTCCATTTAGCTTTAAAACGCTCAATTTCCACTTCACAAAATTTCTCTAATCTTCTTTTTTGCATCGCAATGAGATACTTATCTAACTCACTATCTCCACAAACTGCATCTAACTCACGCTCAAGATCTTTTTGCAGTTCTCGGTGCTCATCATACGTGTTCTTTTTAGAGTATAAGTTTGATAAAGCCAGATGAACACTGTTACCTATCTCATACTCTTTTGGCATATCACGAGGTATCTCATGCCCTTGTAGATGTATCACATATTTGTAATAATATTTTCTTTTACATGATAAAAAAGTTTTGAGTCGTGTAGCAGAAATCTTTGTATCTTTAAAACTATATTCTTGAACTATCTTTGTATCTTTGTTTATCGGTAAAGGGAGAGTTTCAAAAAGTATATTTGCATATTTTTGCTCTGAGAAGTTATTTTCTTCTTTAATATTTAATTGTTTTAAAAACCTAGAAGCAGAACTCTCACTAGAACTCACATATGAAATAGATGCCTCTTCACATCTTGAGAGTAACATCTCATAATAATGCTTTTGCAAGTTCTCTCTATCCTTCATTGTTGGTAACTTTGCCATCTCTCGAACTTGGGTATTGAGAAACATATCTTTGTCACTCTTTTTTGGTACATTCGAATCAGAAAAATCGACTATAATAACCGCATCAAAATGAACTGAACGGGTTTCTAGTACTCCCATAACAGTAATTCTTCCACCTCGAACATCATCTAATGTTCTCATAGCTAGTCTTTGTAAAAATAATGAAAGAAGAGATTTAATTTTCATCCCTAGCATATAAGGCAATATATTTTTAAAACCGTAGAGTTCTTCATTAAATATTTTTACATGTGTTTTATTTGAAAAACCTTCTTTATACTCTGCTAAAAATTCTAAAATATCTACTTCGGCGCTACTTTTGTGATAGATTGGTAGTAGTTTTATATAGAGATCATCTTCAACTCTTTGAAGTCGTGCAAAATTCTCTTTTGATTGTTGATCTAAGACTTGACAAGAGCCATGTAGCTTTTGATAAATGAGAGTATTTTTATATGCTTCACCCATTGCAAAGTTAAAGTTTGATTTTGTATCAAAACTTTTTAACATTTGAGCCATTTTTTCATCTGGTAAAATTATTGCAATATTTTCCGGGTTATAGCCTTTTTTTATAAATTCATAGATTTTTTGCTTTACGAAGGCAATTTGTAATATAGATTCTGAAAATGATGTACAAGATATATTTTTATTTTTTTCTCTGTGCCTTGCAGATATTACTTTTTTAGTGTTAAGGGAGAGAGTATATTCATAACCTACTTCTAGTTCTATACCTAATTCCAAAAACCTGTTTTGCATTTTTGAATTAAACTTTGTAGTATTAAATATAATAGTTATACTCGAATACTCGCAACATTCTAAAAGCACTTCTAATTCAAAGTTTGTAAGATGTCCGTCTACATGTAATTCTATATTTTTATGATTTTGTATATAAGATGTGTTAAAATCATATAACCTAGGAAGAAATATTTTATCTAAGACATTCCGATCAGTACATAACTTTTCGTATCTTTCATATAGCTCTTTTAATATACTAATATGCTCTTCAAATTCGCCATATATATCTGAAGTTACTAGTTTAGATATATCGTACATTTCTGCACTAAGTTCTTCAAAAAATTTAAATATATACGAAGAGTTTTTCGTGAATGTAAAAAAATTTCTTTGTATTTGAAGAGAAGCAAATGCATTAAAATCTGATGCTTCAAGTAAAAGTAAAACCCTACTGTCATCATCAAGAGATGTAAAATTTTTCACTACACAGAGCTTAGATATAAACTCGCTCATTGTTATGAAGTTTGGTAAGAAAAGTGTCTCCGCATCAATAGAGAGTTGCTCGTGACGAATTGCACGAGCAGAGGGGAGAACAATAGTTGTTATATCCACTGATTAGTACTCGACAGACTCTTCAGATCTTGTATCTGCTTTTACATTGTAAAAACGTTCTACTTCACCAACTTGAACATGTGCCATAATATCCCAACGGCCAGGTTTTTCTAATGTAAAACCAGAAAATGAATAAAGTCCATTTTCTATACTAGGGTTTATTAATTCTTGCTTATATCGATGATGTTCTGGTCTTGTAATGATTATCTTCATTGTTGCGTTATTAAGAGTATTATCTTCAAGGTCTGTTACTTTATACTTTAAAGTTGCACCCTCTTGAGCTAAAAATTCTGTTTCATACGATATCTTGTATTTTCTGTTGAAATCAATCTCGGCTTGAATAATATCATTTGCATTTAAATCTGCATGGTGATATCCCATCATGTAGGTATCGCTTTTTTGCACAGGTGCTTCTTTAAGAATCCAAGATATTGAGAACACTATAGCACCAAAGAATGTTAAAATAGCTATAGATATAGCATATGGCCAAATTTTCCCACTACTAATTATTCCCACTATCTATTCCTTCTCTCGTATAATTTTTTTCTTATATACATAATGATTCCCATTAAAAGGATTCCATAAAAAATCACTTTTATTGTAATCATAACATATTGTCCACCCTGTCCGTTACCTTGATTTAACTGAGCACCTTTACTTTCCGCAATTTGACCAGCAATATCAACATAGCCATTATACATAGCAGCTGAGTACTTTCCAGTTAATTCACCAGGTTTTGATTTCGCTCCAAGTATTGGAAGTATAGTACCACCACTATCACTTGCTAATTCCATAAAGTTATCCCAACTATGAGCAAAGAATATTGCTACTCCCACTGCTTGGGCTGTTGACGCAACAGGACTTAAGATTTGTGCCCTATCAAAATGCTTATATAAAGATGGATCATTCACAAAGATATCTATTTGAGAATTTAACTCTGCAAACGTCAACATGACAGTTGGCTCACTAAACTCACTCATTATCTTTTTTTCATATGCAACTATACCTGTTTCATTCGGTAAATCTCTTATCATTACTAAACGTAAGGATATACCTGTTTTTTCGTATAGTTCTTCTCCTAAACCTTCAATTTTTTCTGTAAATTTAGGATTATTTATTACATCATCTTTGTATAAATATTCTGCTACTAACGTTGTTTGAAAAAGTGTTGCGAGGATGAGGGCCGCAAGCCCTCTTGAAATTCTCAACGAATTTCCCTTAACCGATGAAAAGGTGGTTAGGTGTTACAACCACATAAATTGTATATGCAGCCATAAGAACTAATCCTAATGTAATTATTTTTTCCATTATTTGCTCCCTTACTTCACATCTATAATATGATCAGCTCTATCAGAACCGATCATTTTAACTTCATTTAAACGCTCAACTTTATAATAGTTTGTTGCATTTTCAACTTGTGCTAGATATGCTGCATAAGCTAAGGCTAGAACAACAACAACAAGTACTACTGTCGCAATTAAGAAACCAGTCATACCATGAATACTAAACAAAGATCTATTTTCATTTACCATAACTATTCCTTACTCAAGCTAATTACATAAGCAGCAGCAGCTTCTTTTTGCTTGTGGTTTAATCTACCAAATTTAGGCATCGAACCGATTACACCTTTTTTACCGTGACTAAGTACATTCACAATAAGAGATTCATCATAAGTTGCAATATTAGGAGCAACATACTCCATACCTTTACCATCTGCACCATGACAAGAAGCACATGCACCAGCAAATACATCAGCACCAGCTCCAGTCATACCATTTGCAACAAATTCAGAGACTAAGTCAATTTCTGAATCACTAATTAATGAATCAGTATTAGCATTAAAAATACCGTTACGATCAGGCATTGGACTCTCAGAACCCATCAACATATTGTTAGAACCATTAATAATAGCATGTTTAACAACTTTAGCTTCTATTCTAACATTAAGATTTGAAGCAGTACCATCTATACCATCAGCAGTTAAACCGTGACATATTTTACACTCTGCTAAGAAAACAGACTCGCCCATTTCAACTAGTCTATCACCAGTTATAGATGCATATTTTGCTTCAAATTTTTTGTTGTGTGCAGCTACATCTTCATTATATTCACCAATTTGTGAATATGATTGGACTGGATAACCTAATGTGTAGTACCACATTCCCCAAACCATTGTAAGTAAAAATAAAATAGCCCAACCAGTTGGAATTGGATTTTTATATTCACCAATATCATCCCAACTTTCGCCCACTAGTTCACCATCAGCTGTGTCAGTTTGCATTTGACGTACATATTTAATTACAACAAAAACTGTAATTAAAACAAGTGCTGCTGCAGCTGCAATTGTAAGTAAGTTAACTATATCACCATTTAAACCACCCTTAGTTCCAAGTACTGAAACGTACGTGAAACCAAGCATTGCAGCTGTTACGATAAATCCCCAAAGATAAATCTTATTCATATATCTCTCCTCTTTCTATTTATCACGATTTTTTGCGTTTACCGGAGTATCCGTTATATCGTCATTAAGTGCTAAATTGCTGTAATCTTCATAGTCGTGTCCATCGACATCTTTTCTGTTCTTATATAAATGATATATATACAGATAAAGAGCAACAGTCAAAAAAATTGTTACCGCTAAGAAGCCATAAGATTGTAATTCAGCAATTCCCATCTGTAGATCCTTTTACTATTTAAGACTGTTCATGTATGCTATTAAAGCTACAATCTCTGGGATTCTACCTACTTCAACTGCATCAATTACATCTTGATTCTTCATATCTTTAACAATTATTCTAGCTTCTTCTAAAGCATCTTTACGTGCGTCATGAAGTGAGTCAGCCATTTTAATTATTTTTGTTGAACCATCTTTCATTGGCACTGGCTCATTATATGGAACACCAAAGAATTTATTAACAGTAATCATTTCTGCATACGCAGTATCTACATCAGTATTGTTTACGAACATCCATCTGTATGCAGGCATAATTGTACCTGGAACAACTTTTTCTGGATCCCACATGTGATTTTCATGCCAATCAGTAGTTCTATAGTTACCAACACGCATTAAATCTGGACCAGTTCTTTTAGAACCCCAAAGAAAAGGACGATCATAAGCGTATTCACCACTTAAAGAGTAATCACCATAACGGTCAGTCTCAGATTTAAATGGACGGATAAGTTGTGAATGACAAGCATTACAACTGTTTTTAATATAAACGTGACGACCAGCTAACTCTAATGTAGAGTAAGGTGTCGTACCGATTACAGGACGTGAAGACGCAGCAAAATTTGGAACAATTTCAATTAATCCAGCAAAAGCAATTGTAGCGAATACAGCTAAGGCAAAAAAGAATGGATTTTTTTCTAACCAATGAAACATATTATAATCCTTTTAATTAAGCAGCCATAGGCGTTGCATTTTGTAGTTCGCTAGCTTCAACTTTACGACCACTTCTTATAGTTTGAACAACATTGTAAATAAATAATGCAAAACCAAATAGGTATAAACTACCACCAACAGCACGAATAACAAAGTAAGGATGTAAAACAGTTACTGTATCAATGAATGAGTACGCTAAGTTACCAAATTCATCGTGAGCACGCCACATCATACCTTGAGTAATACCTGCAATCCACATAGATGTAAAGTATAAAACAATACCTAATGTTTGAATCCAGAATTGTGTACCCATGATTTTTTTAGAATAAATCTCACGACCATACATACGAGGTAACATATGATAAACAGCTGCCATAATTACAAAAACAACCCAACCAAGAGCACCATCATGTACATGACCAACAATCCAGTCAGTAAAGTGAGCAATAGCATTAACTGATTTAATAGCTTGAATAGGACCTTCTAATGTTGAGAACATATAGAATGTTGAACCCATTACAAGGAACTTAATAATTGGATTAGAAGCAACTTGTTGCCACTCACCTTTCATTGTAAGAAGCATATTAATTGCAGAACCCCATGAAGGAAGAATTAATATAATAGAAAATACTGACCCTAAAGTTTGTACCCAATCAGGAACCGTAGAGAAAAGAATATGATGTCCACCTGCCCATAGGTATATGAACATTAAACCCCAAAAAGAAAGTAAAGATAATTTATATGAATAAATTGCTTGACCTGACTCTTTTGGTAAAAAGTAGTAAATTATTGCGATAATTGGAGTAGTTAAAACAAATGCAACTGCATTATGACCAAACCACCATTGAACTAGTGCATCATTTGTACCAGCATACATTGATACTGAATGATACCATGCCCCAACTCCATCAGATGCGAAGTATGTAGGAATAGCAAGATTATTAAGTAGGTGAAGCATTGCAACTGCTAAGAATGTAGCTATATAATACCAAATTGAAATATATAGTGTCTTCTCACGTCTCATACCAATAAGACCTGCAATACTAGCTCCCCATAATAACCAAACTACAGTTATCCCAAGATCTAGTGGCCACTCAAATTCAGCATATTCTTTTGACTGAGTAATACCCATTAATAAAGAAATAACAAGTACAACCGCAGCAAATAGATAAATCCAAAAGTGGGCATAACCAATAAACATTAGTGTCTTAGACTCAGCCATAGATACTTTTAGAACACGTTGTCCTACATAATACCATGATGCCCATACACCACTTAAAACGAAACCGTAAATAACAGAATCGGTATGAAGCACTCTCAAACGACTAAAGTTTGTGTACTCAGCAATTGCTCCATCACCAAAAATAGTGTTAATTGCAGGAAATGCCATTTCCCACGCAATGATAACCCCAACAAGCATACCAACAAAACCTATACCTAATGAAGTATAGATAAATAGTTTACTTACCGAATAGTCATATTCTAATGGACGATCTTCCATATAGACTCCTCAAAGATTAAATATAAAAATACAGTGCCATTTGTGATAGATAGAATAAAACTATATTTTTAATTGTCTTATACTATCTTTTAATAGTTTTATCCTTTCTTAAACAAGTCTTTTGTTTTTAATTAGTGTCTATTTTCAAGCTTATTGTTTCTATTCATCGCACTTATAAGATCTTTATTCTCTTCTTCCATAACGATGAACGCATTAAGTAGTGCTTTGTACATCTCATCTTCGCTTAAGTTTTGAGTGAGTATTTCAGCATAATGTTGAAAAAAATCACTATAAGGTGTTACCCCAGATGATAAAACAGCTAAAATATCTTTACCTTTAAAGTAGTGATTCCATGACGGTGTAATTTTTTTTATAACACGTTTTTTAACACCCCATGTTACAAAAAATACAATTAACATAACAATAGATAAGAATACAATGAAAAATACAATAGCAGTAGCTATACCTAAATAATTAAATACTACAGGATTAAAAATAAGTGCATATTCAATAAAAGGAAGTAATAATAAAGATATTTTAATTAGATTAACATTTATGCCACCAAGTGCACCTGGGTTAAATAGTATTCGTTTATTGCCTTTTTTATCTGCAAAACTAAGTAAAATATCTCTGAGAGAATAAGTTGTCATAAGGATGTTCCTTGATTATAGAAGTAAGTTTGGGAAAGACTAGAAAAGAAGCTTACGCTTCTTTTCTACTAAAGTTAATTGAATTGAATCATTTCTTCAATGCTAAGAAGAATAATTGTAGTTAAAAAAGCAAGATTAATTTTCCAGAAAACACTTCGTGCATCTGTAAGTTCAAAACTTGCTTGTAGAAGCTTTAAACTACTTAGAAAAGCAAAAATCGCATTAATAATTAGGAGTACATATATAAAAGTACTTTGTGGGTTAAATATATCAACTAAAAATACACCTGTGAACATTGTTAAAATTAACCAAACAAAAGTTAATCGTTGAAGTGAATCTTGTCCAAATAGACGCATAACAGTAGGATAACCTGCATCTTTATAACCACCGTAATGTAGCATTACTAGTAGCCAATAATGTGGTATTTGCCATATGAAAAAATATAACCCTAAAGCAAAAAACTCTTGTTCAGCTAAAGCATGTCCTGCAGTCAACCATCCAACAGCAGGAGGTATTACTCCAAGTATTGCACCGGGAACAACGGCTAAAGCACTCTTTTTCTTTAATGGTGTATAGACTAAGTTATACCAGATAAATGCGAACAAGAAGAGATTAACACCTGTCATTCCAAGTAAATCATGAATTAAAACTAAAGAGATTATAACTAGTGTAGCGGAAATTATCATACCCGTAGTTGGAGTCATTTTTCCAGAAGCAATAGGTCTATGTTTTGTGCGATCCATTAAAGCATCTTCTTTATACTCTTGAACTTGATTAAGTGTCGAAACACCCATAGCGACAAGAAGTACTGCAAAGGTTGCGATAAACATATCAGTTCCTATCTCGCCCTTTGCCATAATATAGGCAAAGAGAGCCGAAAGGCTCACTGCGAAAGAGAGAACGAATTTCGTTACAACGATAAAGTCTTTAATCATTATAAACTTTTAAGATGTTCCGCAATAGCTGAAATATCTTCGTCTGTCACATAAGGGAATGCTGGCATGTTACCCATCGTACCCTTCTTACCATTCTTCAACACATTACGTAAAAGGTCTGCATCGTAATCTACAAGACTTGGAGCCGTACCGTACTGACCCTTACCGTCTTCACCATGACATCCAGCACATGCTGCGAATGAAGCAGGTTGATCACCTTTCATACCACCAGCAACATAAGCTGCAATCTTTTCAGCATCTGCACCTGTAGCAGTTCCAGCAGGCATAGCGCCCATTGCATAACCAAGTTTATCTTGACCATTAATGATAACGTCTAATACTTGCTCTTTAGTCAATACTCTAGTTTTAAGAGTAGGTCCAAGATATACATCTTCTGTTAAAGTTGCATGACAAGATTTACATCCATGTTGCTGTAATAATGCAGCACCTGATTTATCATAGTTACCTTTTGGTGTATCATCACTACTATTGAACCAAGCAGTATATTCATCTTTTGGAAGTACGACAACTCTAGAGTACATGTATGAGTGATCCGTACCACAGTACTCAGCACACTCAACATCATATTCACCTACATTTGCAGAATTAAACCACTGCTTTGTTATACGACCTGGGACAACATCCTCTTTCAAGCGGAAAGCTGGAATATAGAATGAGTGAAGTACATCATCGTTTGGAGCCGTCATCTCTAAAATAATATTCGTATCAACTGGTACATAGAGTGCCGATTTAGCCATTGTACCTTTTTCAATAAGTTTTCCATTCTCATCATATTTAGGCTTAATATATGCTCCACCTAATTTATGGACAATACCATCTGCATTCGCAGCATACTCATATCTCCATTTCCATTTACTAGCTTCTACTTTTACTGTGATTGCATCATTTGCATCCGGCAAGGTTCTAGCAGTTACCATTGAAGTGTAACCGTACCAGAAAAATAGGAACATCATAGCCGTTGGAATACCTGTCCAAAGAACTTCTAAAAGAGTATTGTGCGTAACATTCTCAATATCTTCATCTTTTACTTTATCTGCACGGTATTTCCATGCAAGGTAAAACATTGGTCCCACAACTGAGATAAACAATACAACTGAAAGCCAAAGGTTTATTGTAAGAGCTTCATCAATGTGTTCCGCAATTACTGTACCACTGGTGTTAAATCCTTCTAACATACCGCCTCCTTAATGATGCGATGCTGATGTACCACCAGCGCTCGTTATTTCTGATGTTATATGAGAAACATCACCAAATTGAAAATGATTAACATCAATCATTACAATTACAAAAAAGAATAAAACAAGAAATGATGCAAAGAAAACAGTTGAAATAATTAATCTTTCACCTTTTAAGTGCATGTAATACATTACAATTAAATATGCTTTAACCAGACCGATCAACATTTGTACACCAAATGTTGCATTAGCTAAAAAGTAGTGTGGTTGAATTAAAGTAACAGCAGTTAGAAGTAAAAGTCCAACTAGAATTTTATAATAACCAGCTCTCTCTTCTTCATAAGTTTTAGTAGTTGCCATTTTAGTGACCTCCTATTGATAGACCGGCACCGATCATGTAATAATATGGAAAAACGAATACCCAGATTAAGTGAACAAGATCCCAGTATAGAGCAAGGTTAAGGTGTAAAATATGATGCTCAGGAGTAACTTTTCCAGCATTAATACGTTTAAGTAACCATAACATAAGACCAATACCAATAATAATGTGAACACCATGTAAACCAGTCATTGTAAAATACATTCCAAAGAACATAATCTCGCCAAATGGCTTAGAGTTTGGTCCACCACCTTGAAGTGCTTCAAGACCTAAGAAAATACCATGATTATACTCAGCTGTCCATTCTACCCCTTTTACTCCTAGGAATATAATAGCAAGTAAGATAGTAGCCCAAGTCATTAACTTAGCACCTTTTATATCACCGTGACGCATTTTCAAGAATCCGAGACCCATTGTTAATGCAGAAATTAAAAGTATTACAGTATTAAAACCACCAAGCCATCTATTAAGACTTGCAGAAGCATTAATAAAATCATCAGGGTGAAGTGTGAAATAATATGTAAGAACCATAAACATAGCTCCAAACATCATAATTTCAGTTAACATAAATAACCAAAATCCAAATTTACCAGCAAAGAAATCTCCTTGCCAGCCTTGAACCTCGTGTTCATTACCTTCGCGATCTATCGCGATTTCTGGTACATACGGATGATCAGACATTAGTCAATCCTTTTCATATTTTCATCAAATTTAACTTTTGGTTGTCCATGATGATATTCATATGGGCCAAAGTCAACATAAGGAACTTTAGTATGGTTCTCTAATGGCGGTGGTGATGTTGGTGTATACCACTCAAGAGTAGTAGCATTCCAAGGATTAACAGGTGCTGGTTCGCCATTTCTCCAAGAAGAAATAAAGTTGTAAAACATTAAAAGTAATCCAGAAATAATTACAACTGCTCCAATACCAGAAATTTGATGATAAATCTCAAATTCAGGAAGGTAATCAAAATAACGACGAGGCATACCTAGGTAACCAGCAATAAACATTGGGAACCATAAAAGATTAATACCTATGAAATTTAAGTAAAAAGCAACTTTAGCTGTACCTTCTTTATAAAATTTACCAGTAACTAATGGGAACCAATAGTGAAGACCAGCGAATAATAAGAAAACAACTCCACCAAGAATAGCATAGTGAAAGTGAGCAACTGAATAGTAAGTATCTTGTAAATGAATATCAGAACCAACCATAGCAATAGTAACACCAGTAAGACCACCAATAGCAAAAGTAATAATTGTGCCTAGTGCCCATAACATTGGTGTATCTAAAACAATTTTACCTTTGTACATTGTAGCAATCCAGTCATAGAATTTAATACCCGTTGGAATCGCAACAAAGAACGTAAGGAATGAGAAAATTGTTTTAGCAAGATCTGACATACCTGAAGTAAATAAGTGGTGACCCCATACTAAATAACCAATACCTGCAATTGATGCAGATGAAAGTGCAATTGTACGGTAACCAAAGATTTCTCTTCTTGAGAATGCTGGAATAATTTCAGACATAATACCAAATGCTGGAAGAATCATTAAATAAACAGCTGGATGAGAATAAATCCAAAATAGATGTTGGAATAATACTGGATCTCCACCTTTAGATGGATCAAAAATACCAATACCGAAATATTTTTCCATAATTGCAAGAATTAATGTAATACCAACAACTGGAGTTGCAAGAAGTTGAATCCATGCAGTAGCGTAAATTCCCCATACAAATAATGGCATTTGGAAAAATCCCATACCTGGAGCACGAAGACGGTGAATTGTTACTAGGAAATTAAGACCTGTAAGAATTGAAGCCATACCAAGAATAAAAGCAGCAACAAGAGTTGTAACAACATTTGTACCTGTATTTAAACTATATGGAGCATAAAAAGTCCAACCAGTATCAGCAAAGTTAAAAAGAAGTTCACCTTCAGTAATATTAAAATTGAAAAGTGACGTTAACGCAACTAAACAACCAAATATATACAACCAGAATGTGAACCAGTTAAGTCTTGGGAAAGATACATCTTTTGCCCCAATCATTAATGGCATTACAATATTTCCAAAAATTGCAGGAATACCTGGAATGATGAAAAGGAAGATCATTAATACACCATGAAGCGTAAACGCCTGATTAAATGTATGTCCGTCCATGATTTGTGCACCAGGTGCAAAAAGCTCTATTCTCATCATTAATGCAGTAAATACCGCTACGAAAAAGAATGTAAACATTACAGCGGCATACATGATGCCGATACGTTTATGATCTACTGTAAGCATCCATTGCCAAAAAGCAGTTTTTGGATGCCCTATGGCGCAGTGTGTTTCGCCTAATTCTAAATATGATTTACTCATATATTTCTCCTTGATTTGATAAATTTTACTAACACTTTTTAGCCGTGCGTTAATAAAATAATGTGTTTACCTCTAAAGCTTTAACAAGCTATATAGACAGCAAAGAAAATAAGTCGTGCACGCGAACTTCTTTTCTTTACTGTCCTAAGGAACTCTTCTAGTCGTCTCTTTTTACAACTTCTCTGTCATCTTCTTTTCTACCTTGTCTAATCAAGTAGATAAAAAAACCAATCATAACAGTGGTCATAAAAACTGCAACCATTTTTTCCCACATAAAGATATATGTTCTACCTTTTGGATCATATGAAAAACAATACTCAACCATTTTTGCAACAGTTGGGCCCACTGTTCCATCGGAAGCCTCTGTAAGTGCCATTTTTATATCAAATGGTAACTGTTCTACACCATTTAGGTATCGAGTAATTTTTCCATCAGGAGAGAGTATCATTAATGCTGCACCGTGGATGTAATCTACTTTACCTTGTTCTGTAACTGTTTTCTCAAACACAAAACCAACTTGCTTAGAAAGAATGTGAGAGCTATTGTTTTCACCAATTGCAAATCTCCATGCATCAGTTACATAGCCTCTTTTAATAGATTGAACCATCGTTTTTCTTTTTGCAGCAGCTAATTGAAATGGTTCATCTTCAGCGAAACTAATCGTAACAACTTTATAATCTGTGTTTTCTGCTAAATCTAATCTGCCAATAGCTTTTGCAAGTTCATTCAATTGAGGAGTACAGATACCTGCACATCTAAAATAATTTAGTGTAAGAATTGTTGGTTTACCATTCATCAGTTTTTTTAACGTAACACTCTTTCCTTCTTCATCAAGAAATGTCAAACTAGTATCTACTGTTTCCCCTAGATGCTCTTGTATCCCTAAGGTTCCTGCATTAGATAAACTAATAAGTAAAGATAAGGTAACTAACAATTTTTTCATAAAACTCCCTGTTTATTGTGTAAAAATAACGAGAATTATACTAAAAAAGAAATTAAAAGCACTTTAAATTTCTTTTTAGTTTTATTTTACTTTAAGTTTTGTATTTTATTAGCTAATGAGAGAGTATTTGGTTTTACTAAGATAAGAGTTACTAATGCTATACAAGAAAAAAGAAGGAAGTAAAGTACACTTCCACTGAGCTTATAAGCTATTATTCCAAAAATTGTATTTCCTTGAGGAATCAAAAATAAGAGTAAATTTGTGTGCTTTTTTAACTTAGGATAGTCTTCAATAGTATAAGTTATACTTCTTAATTTTATAAGATATCTATGAAATAAGAAATAATATATTATTATAAGTTCAATGACTTTATAAATAATAAGCCCATTAGCGATATAAATATTATACTCGCCATCAAAATATATAGGAGCTGTGATATTAAAGTTGTAATTGAAAATTAAAGAAGTGAGCGCGAATAGTACTACTACATAGATAGTAACTATTCGACGTTTGTTTAGAGTGTTTATTAGTTCTTGCATGTATAATTAGAATGCGTGTCTAATAGATACTCCAATATAAATAGCAGCAGTACCCATAATTATATTAAGAGGTAGAAGGTATGTATTTACCAACCACATACAATCTGCCGATTTTTGGACCTTACATCCATCAGCTTCTGCTTTAGCTATAATCCAGACCATTAAAATCATATTCATAACCATTGCACCCCATATGCTACCTTTGAGTGTAATCGATTTATAAATTTCCATACTTTGAAAATCGATAATAAAACCATCTTCAGCAATTGCATTATCTTTATAACCTAATGCCATAAAAAGGGCTGTAATTACAGATAAAACTATAAAAGGGCTTAGAAATTTAAAATAGCTTTTAATAAGAGTAGCACGACCAGTCAGACGACGCTGATCAGAAACACCCTTATGAGCTGTTTTTGTAATAACGAGTATCGCCATCATACCACCAACCCACATTACAGCACTTAGTACATGTAAAAAAATTACTAAGTTGGTATAATCTGTCATCACTTGATATATAAAATCTCTCATATTTAATCCTAGTTAAATTAGTAATTGGAATAGTAGCGACTACTATATTTAAAACCTCTTAAATTTGTTAAATTTTGGTTTTTTCCCCAGAACAACAACTTTTAGGATTGCTTAAATCAGACTTTACTTCACCATTTCGATAAAGGTCGTATTGCATATAAGCTTTATTTAAAGTCCAAGCACCAAATAGTATTACGGTAATAGAAGCAAGTTGAATCATAGTTTGTCTAAATTTATTTTGAGAGAAAAGACCAACTATAAATGCAAAACTAAATAATGAAGGAATAGTAAAAACACCAAATATAAACATGACAAACGCACCAAGTAGTATTGATTCTGTAGTGGTCGCCGTTACTAACATAGTATACACAAGACCGCAAGGAAGTAAACCATTCAAGAAACCCAATATAAAAAAGCTTTTGAGTGTTGTAGATCCTAATTGTGAAGTAAATATTCTTTTAAACCATGCATGTTTTGTTATTGGGTATTCGATTGAATTAAGAAACTTTAATTTTCCAGCAAATGATAAACCCATAACTATCATCAATACTCCAGCTATAAAAAAGAGTATTGCCCTTGATAAAGGGGTTACATCCCATAAAGATCCAAAGTAACCAAATAATGCGCCGAGTAGTGTATATGCAGATATTCTACCTGAGTTATAAAGTAAGTGATAGGCACCTTGAGAGAGTTTAGATTGTTCAGGTTTGATTTTTGCGGTTGTGTAGGTAACGATAAAGCCACCGCACATTCCAATACAGTGACCAATCGATCCTAAAAGAGCGAAGCTAATAATTGCTAAGAGTTCAATATTTTCCATGTGGCTATCTTACTCTCAAAGTGTTAAATTACTGTTAAAGTCTATTTTTTTTCATCAATTGTAAAAATTCACTAAAGATATAAGCACTTTCTTTTGGTCCAGGACTCGCTTCTGGGTGATGTTGCACTGAAAATATTGGTTCATCGTTATAGCGTAACCCTTCAATTGTATTATCAAAGAGATTTGTGTGCGTAACATCTGCAATTTCTATAATGTTATCAGGAACATTATAGTTGTGATTTTGTGCAGTAATCTCAACTAAGCCAGATATTTCATTCTTAACTGGATGATTTCCACCATGATGACCAAACTTTAATTTATACGTATCATAGCCATGAGAGATAGAAAGTAGTTGATGCCCTAGGCATATACCAAATATTGGTATCTTAGCGGCTATAAGCTTTTTAATCTGTTCTTGCTCACGCTTTAGCACTAGAGGATCTCCTGGGCCATTTGATAAAAATACACCATCAATACTTTTTGCTTGGTATTGCTCAATCAAATTTTCTGCTTGAAAATCATTAGGAATAACTTCAACAGCAATTTTTGCATTTACAATTTCATTAAGTATGTTACGTTTAACACCAAAATCAATCACTGCAATTTTTACTTCGGGAGTTGGAGCATTTTTATACTCAAAACTTCCAGAAGTGTTATATGTAGCATTATTATGTACATATGCTTCTTTTGTACTTACTTGCTCAATATAATTTACATCTTCAATTCTTGGTGAACTTTCAAGTATTTTCTTTAGTTCTTCTTTATCAGAAATCTTTGTTGAAGCTACCATCATCATAGCACCCTCATCTCGAATCATTTTTGTTAAATATCTTGTATCAATATCACAAATACCCATGACATTATATTTCACTAAAAATGCATCTAAAGATTCTTCAGCTCTGAAATTTGAATAACGGCCTTGATATTTTCTAACAAGCATGCCTTTAGCATGTGCAGATCTACTTTCCATATCTTGCGCATTTACACCAACATTGCCAATTTCAGGCATTGTAAATGTTACAAACTGTCCAGCATATGAAGGGTCTGACATGATTTCTTGATAACCACTAAGTGAAGTATTGAAAACTATTTCGCCAATACTTGTATCATCTGCGCCAAAACTTTTAGCTTCTAGCAAAGTCCCATTCTCTAAATATATCCAAGCTTTTTTTAAAGGTATTGACACTATTCCATACCTCTTTTTAATAACTCTTCATGATAAAGTTTTTCATATAAAATATCAAATTCATCTGTCCCAGGAATATATCTCTTTTTATATGTTCTAATTTTATCCATAACAGCATCATCGATCTCCGAGGCATCTGCTATGAAAGAAGTAATCCCATTATAAATAATATTTTTAATTCTATTTTCTGTTACTTCAAAATGGATTAAATCTTCTTCGTAGAGTTCATCAAGTATTTTATGTGCAATATCTGAGTATCTCTCTTCATAGTTAAGGATTACTCCAAATTCAGGTGCGAGTTTCTTTTTAATCATAAAGAAAAGTTGACGTTCATCAGCAAGCATAAACTCGATCTCTTCTTCATTGTCGTCACATATATCTCCTGCTTTATCTTCTAAAGCCATCTCTTGATGTACATTGTGGGTTAGTATTTTTTCTGCTTCATGTGCGACAGGTTCAAGACCTTTAGTCATAGTAACTACACCACTTTTATTTAAGTCAATAGATATTTTACTAGCAATATGGGGAATAGATTTAAGTGATATTTTCATAGCTTTTGAAACCTTAGGTATTTAATAAATTTAGACATTCTACAATAAGTAAAGTAAAGATATGTTGAGACGAAAAAACCTCGTGTTTATTTTACTAATAAAAGAGTTAATTTTGAAGCTTTTCTTGCATCCATTTTAGTAAGTATTTGACCAACTGTTTTAGGTTTAAGTGAACTAAGAATTGCCGCAGCCTCTTTTTCGTCCATATCAGACAAAATACTCGACGCAGCACCTGCTTTCATTTTTGCATATGTTTGTGCAATTTTATTCATCTTCAAACTTTTTAATTCTTTAAGTGCTTTCTCGTTTTTAGTAAGCATGTTCTTAATATTTTCTTCTTTTTTAGTTATAGAAGCTAACTTCACATCAACAAGTTCCGCTTTTTGAGTAAGAGAACCTTCCTTCTTTTTAAGTAAGTCTTCTGTAGCTGCTTGCAAGGCACTTAAAGCTTGCTTTTGCTCATCAATTCTCTCAAGTTCTACTAAAAGTTCATTCTTTCTTTCTTTAAAAACTTCAGTACAATCAAAAAGTCTATCACTCGTTTGAAGAGATACTAATGACGAGAAAGTAAAAAGTATAAATAAAAATATTTTCATTAAAAGTCCTTGTCTTTATTTTTTTTAGCGTGAGTCATTAAGGCTACCTCGTCAAGATCTTTTGCTTCTTGTTTTTTTATCTCTCTAAGTTTCTTTTTTATCTCTTCTAGCTCTAAGTAATTAAACTTTTCATACTCAATCATATCAGATTTTAGTTTCTCTTTTGCTAACTTAACTTGTTCTCGCGCAAAATGAATCCACTCTTGATTATGCTTAATAACACCACGTTGGGATGCCATTAAAGATCTTGCAGATATCATTTCTGCCATTGTTCCAGCATCTGGGGGTTTTACGGTTTCAAGTAATTCATAAGCGAGTTGAAGTTCTGTTGTTGCGGTATTTAAATCATTATTTGCACCTTGAAGCGCTTTTTCACTCTTTTGCATTGTACTTTTCTTTAAAGTGACAAGGGAGCTATAACGCGTCTTCATTCTTTGGTGTTCCTATGTTAAAGAATTATCGTATCATCTCTTTCTGGTGAAGTTGAAATAATTCCAACTTTTGTTTGTGAAATCTCTTCAATAATTTTAACATACTCTTGAGCTGTTGCAGGGAGGTCTTCGAACTTTCTTACTCCAACAGATTTGTCCCAACCTTTAAAAGATTTATAAATTGGAGTAACACCTTCAAGGTTTGATGGTAAGTAGTCTATTGTCTCGCCGTTAAGCTCATAAGCAACACAAACTTTTACTTCATCGAAACCATCAAGTACATCTAGCTTCATTAATGAGAGTTCATCACAACCATTTAAACGAGACGCATAACGTGTTGCCACTGCATCAAACCAACCACATCTTCTTGCACGCCCAGTTGTAGTTCCAAACTCATTACCTTGTTCGCCTAAACGTTGTCCATCGTCGCCCATATCTTCAGTTGGGAATGGTCCATTTCCAACACGAGTACAATATGCTTTTACAATTCCAGTAACCTTACCAATATCCTTAGGATTAATTCCAAGTCCAGTACATGCACCAGCACTCACAGTTGCTGAAGAAGTTACATAAGGATATGTTCCATGATCAATATCAAGCATAGTTCCTTGCGCACCTTCAAGTAAGATTCTTTTATCTTCATCTAAAGCTCTCCATACCATTTGCGTAGTATCAGTAATAAAAGAGCCGAGTTTTTCTTTATAACTCTCTAGTTCATTAAGTAACTCTTCTTCTTTAGGTGTAGGTATCTCATAAATATCAAAGATTGCACGGTTTTGTTCGAAGTACTCGATAATCGCAGCACAAAGCTTTGGAGGATTTAAAAGTTCACCAACTCTAAAACCTGTACGATTAATTTTATCAGAGTATGCAGGTCCAATTCCTTTTCCTGTAGTACCAATAGCTTTATCGCCTTTAAGTCTCTCTTTTGCTTGATCTATAAGCGCATGGTATGGAAGATTTAAATGTGCTTTGTCAGAGATGTATAAACGACCTTCAAGACCTTCAAATTGAACCATCTCTTTGATAATTGACGCAGGTGAAAGAACTACACCATTTCCGACTACGTTTATTGCGTGAGGGTTAAGAACACCAGAAGGTATAAGGTGAAGTGCAAATTTTACACCATCAACCCAGATTGTATGACCAGCATTATGACCACCTTGGCTTCTACATACCATGTCATATTCAGCTGCTAATCTATCAACTATTTTACCTTTACCTTCATCACCCCATTGAATTCCTACAATTAAATCTGCTTTCATTCTTCTTCCCTATTCTCTATTTACTTAATTTTTCGCAAAGCGCATCTGTATAAATTGCGAAACCTACAGATGTCAACTCTTCATTTTTGTATCTTCCGCCACGTGCGTATACTTCATTATTATCAATAACTCTAAAAAATACCTCATCATAGTAAAGCATTTTGGCATAATACATTGGTGCTAAGACAGTTTTTTCATACTTTGTTTCAATGCATAAATTTTTCATTTTTTGAAGTTCTACTTGTATAGATTCTGGCGCTATTACCATTACTTCATCTATTTGATCAAGATATTGAAGATATACAAGTTTTTCTAACCATTCAACTTTGAGATTTAAAAATTTTTCAATGTTGATATGTCTAAAATCATCAATACAAAGCTCATCAAACATTTCTACTAAAAGCTCTGGAATCTTGATATTAGATATTTGGACTAAAGGCTTAACTTCAAGTTTGGCAAAAATACTTACAGCTATATTCATCACAGAAGAAAGCTTTGTTTCACCCATAAATTCAGCACCAACTTGATACTGCTCTTCAGTAGGATAACGAAAGACTGGTTGAATGTAAAACCATTTCTTTTGTTCTGTGTTCTTACCTAAACGTTTTTCTATAATACGAACAACATCAATAGTAGAATCTGCACGTAAAGATAATGAATTATTTTGTGCATCATTTACACGAATCAGTTCTTTATCATCAGCAACACTTAAATGTTGATGATAAGAAAACACAGGAGTAACAATTTCTTCAAAACCATTACTATCTAAAATATCACTTGCAATATGCTCTATTTTTCTTTTTATTTTTGCACTATTACCAAAGTATAGCTTACTTCCATTTGGAATTTCGTGATCTAAAATCATTATTTCTTCTTTCCCGCTATAAAACCATCTAATGCACCAAAAAACGCTTCACTAAAAATTCTATTTGCTGTTCCATCATATTTACGACGACCCAGTCTTGAAAGAGCTAGTTCTACTGAATTGAGAACCCATGCCATTTCATGAACTGGAATCAATCCCATTTGATTAATTCTAAATATTTTACCTTTTAAGTGATCTTGACCACCTGCCACGTTAATATCATATTCTTCTTTTAAAAGTGTTCTAATTTCACTCGCATTCTCATCAATAATTGTTGACATAGATTTTGCTGGAACTTCAGGATAAAGTTTCAAACCAATAGCTTCTAATGCCCGTGAAACTGCTTTTGAACGACAAGCCGTATCCCCATAGAGTCTACTGAGCCCACCATTAGCTTCAATATTCTCAAGAACCTCTAAAAGTCCTATAATTAAAGTCGTTGCTGCTGTATAAGCCGTAGTGTTTTGCTTTTGTTTCTTAATCTCGGTTGCAAGATTAAGGTAATAACCTTTTCCATTTCCAATTTTTTCAATTGCTGCATTACTCAAACCCAAAATTGCAAGACCGGGAGGAAGCATAAGTGCTTTTTGACTACCTGCAATTAAACAATCAATATTTTCTATATCAATTCTCTCAACACCAACAGCAGTAATACCATCAGCTATAATCATAATATTTGGGTTAATCTCTTTAACGGCTTTTGCAAGTTCTTCAACAGGATGACGAAGCCCACCCGCTGATTCACTAATTTGAACTGCGATTGCATCAATATTAGAATTAGCTCGTACGGCCTCTACAATTGCTTCAACACTTACAGGAGTATTCCATTCATTTTCAATCTCTATTGAGTTTAAACCATGGGCAACTGCAATTTTTCCAAACCTTTCACCAAATTTTCCAGAATTTACATTCAGAAGTGTGTTCTTACAAAGATTAATAACTGCTGCTTCCATAGCACCAGTTCCACTTGATGCAATCATTACAACTTCATCAGTCTTAAAAAGGTTAAAAAGGTGTTTTCTAGTTTTTTCAAAAATAGCTTCAAATTCAGGTGTACGATGATGCATTGTCTCATCTGCCATTGCATTACGAACATTTTGAGGTACTGGAGTTGGTCCAGGAGTAAAAAGTAACATTTATTTTCCTACGAAGTTTATATTATAAATTAAAACCTCGTATTGTATCGAAAATTATTTAAACCAAGAGGCAAGATGAAATTTTTACATACTTCGCTCTTTCTTGCAAAACTTTACACTTTTTTTTCACTCTTATTTTACACTACGTTATATCTTTCCATAGGAGGAAAACATGAAAACTGCTTTAAAAATAAAGCTAATCAGTTTAGCATTGCTCACTTCGGGTTCACAACTAAGTGCTGCAAACTGGTTAATGCTGCAAGGTACACAACCTGAATTCGTAGCGCCAAAAGGGGTTATAGTCCCATATAGAAGTCGTACACCAAAGATATGGGGGTTTGTTCAAGCAAATTTTCGAAAAGATAGTGGGACTCAATTTATAGCTCCCGATGGAAAAAATAAAACTCCATTCTCTTTACTTAACCCCAATTTAGAGGATCAATCTGGTTTCAATATTTTTCGTGCCCGTGTTGCAGTAAGAGGTATGGCAGATAAAGAAAATAAAATCAACTATTTTGTAATGACAGAATTTGGTAACAATGGTATAAATAACCCTGCAGGTCACAGTGAAGCTTCTACATACTTTACAGATGCATCAATTACTGTAAAACATGTACCTTATGCAAAATTACGTGTAGGTAAGTTTAAATATCCAGGTAGCGAGGAAGGTTTACAAGCTGTTTTTGTTTCACCGTATATTTCTTTTACAACGATGACTAATCAACAAATGCTTGATCGCTCAAACAAAAATGTTGGTGCTGCACAAACTGGTGCAGCAGCTGGTGGAGCAGCCTCTGTTCACTATACAACTACTAGTATAGAAAATCCAGTTGGAGCTTTTAGAGATACTGGTCTACAAATTTTTGATACTATAAAAATTTCTGATGGTTGGGCTGCAAGTTATGCTTATATGTACGGAAATGGTAGTGGTATATCAAATGTAAATGGAAATGACCAAGCTACCCATTATGGTTACTTAGCACTTGAAAAAACATATGGTGGTAAAGGTTTTTTTACTGAATCAATGAAGTTTTATGCTTGGGGACAAACTGGTAAGCGTATATTACTATCAAATAATGGTGTATCGACTGACAGAGTAGAGACCAACCGCAAACGACTTGGACTTGGTATCACATATTATCGTAATGGACTTCGTGTTGAGGCGGAATATATGAAAGCTAAAGGTATGATTTTTACTGGTGCAAAAGAAGTTAATTCTGATCCACAAATGAATGAATGGCAATATCAAGTTGCAGCAGGTGAAGAAAATAAAGCTGATGGTGGTTATATAAACCTTCAGTATGAAGTTATTCCAAAAAAACTAGAATTCTTTGGAAGATATGACTTTGCAAATCGTCTAACTAATGATGCTAAAGCTGAACGTGACTTTACAACAGCGACACTTGGTGCTTCTTATAGATTCAAAGGGGCTACTCGTGTTGATCTTAACTACGCATTTAGAGATGCAAAAGCTCCAGGAAATGCAAATGCACAAAAAGTTCTAGATAATATGGGCAACCGTCTTGAAGTTCAATTCACGGCACATTTTTAAAAGGAAAATAAGATGAAATATATTAAATTAGCTTCGGCATTACTATTACTTACAATGTTAGCTACACCGTCATTTGCAGAAAAACAAGATGATACTGTAAACGTTGTCTATCAATGTGATTTTGCAGATCCAAAACGTGTACATTTAATGCTCAATACATTAAACAATGCGGTGAAGCATTACCGTGAACACTTCATAGACTTTGAACTTGACATAGTGGCACTTGGACCATGTCTTCAATATGTTATGAAAGACTTTAAAGATACTGGTTACATGAGAAAACCTTACATCAATAACGGAGGACCTACTGGAAAAGGAACATCCTCAAGACTTAAAGATTTACAACAGCTAGGTGGCGATAATATACAAATGTATGCTTGTGGTAATACTATGAAAAAGAAAAATGTAAAACCAGAGCAAATTGCAGATTATGTTAAACTTACACCTGCCGGCATTATTAAAATTATTGATCTTCAAAGAGAAGATTATGCCTACATAAAAATTAAGTAATATTATATAAAAAGAGTATAGAATACTCATAATATATACATTTTGGAATAATATGAAAACTTATCAAAAATATCTTTCTTTATTGTTAATAGCTATCTTTATTTTGGGTAGCTATTTTTATCTACAAAATCAAAAGAATTATATAAGTAAAGTGCATACAGTTTTAATAAATATTCTTAACAAACAAATAGAAAATGAAAAGGTACAAGCTTTTAACTTTGCCTTTGCTCTCTCTCAAAATGAAACCCTCCAAAATTCTCTTAAAAACAATAACGCAAAGAAAGGTTATAAAATTTTACAAGAGCATATGCATGCTTTAGAAATTTTCAGTAACTCTAAAATCCATGCTCAGATACTGACAAAAGATTTTGTAATCTTTGCAAGAAGTTGGGATAATCGTGATGCAGGAGTTAGTGTAAAAAAAAATAGACCTGATTTACAAGGGATGCAAAAGAGTAAAAGACCCCATCTCTCTTTTGAGGCGGCAAGGAAACTAGTGCTTATTGCTTCTATTCCAATTATAAGCGATGAAAAAATAATTGGTTATTTAGAAGTTATTCAAAGATTTAAATCTCTGAAAAAAAATTTAGCCAACTATGACATGAATCTCCTCGTATTACTCAATTCAAAGTACAAACAACAAGCTATTTTATTAAAGAACAACCCAAAAATAGAAAACATGATAGTAGCAGATAATGAAGCGAATGTTGAGCATATAGCCTATTTACAAAAAGTAGGTATTTCAAAATTGTTGAACAATGGAAAGTTAGAGGGCGAACATCATTTTTACTTTTTGAGAGCTATTTTAAATAATAATGGAGACAATATTGGATCCTTTGTTTTAATTGTTTCAAGAAAAAAACTTGAACTATTTAGTGCTTTTGAATCAGAACTGGACAGTTTCTTTACCTACGCAAGAAAAGATTTATATTATTCTATCAATAACAATAACAATAAGACTGATGTATTTTCGTGTTTTGAAGACACAGATACCTATGATAATCAAATAAACATTTCTAGAGGAAAGATAAAATGAATATACTTTTGCTTGAGGATGATACTGTATTAAAAGAAAGTATTACAGAGTTTTTAGAAGTAAAGAATTATAAAGTAGATAGCTATGAAAACAGTAACGATGCTTTTGACGCAATATTTTCATCTGAATATGATCTTTTGCTACTTGATGTAAATGTCCCAGGTGAATGGAATGGGTTTTCCTTAAGAAAAAAGTTATCTCTAGAAGAAAAAAACATACCAACAATTTTCGTTACATCTATGTCCAGTTCAGATGCTATGCTTCAAGGATATGCCAATGGTTGCTGTGACTACATCAAAAAACCTTTCGATTTGATAGAACTTTACTTAAGAGTCCAACATGCACTTAAAGCCAACTGCTTCAAAACAGATAATGATTTTTTAGAATTATCAAAGGGCTGTAGGTATAATTTATCTACCTATGAACTTATAAGTGATAATGAAACTATTTTACTTAGTAAAACTGAAAGCAAAATTTTTGAATTATTTCTAAAAAATAGAAATCAAATAGTCACTTTTGAAATGTTGTATGAGCAAATATGGGAAAATAATGTAGAAGCTACCAATGCAAGAGTTCAAATTAATAACCTCAGAAGAAAACTTCCAAAAGATGTAATAAGAAATGTCTATGGACTTGGATATCGCCTTGATTGTTAATGAAGAGAAGTTTGTAAAAAAGTATAGTTTTATTTATACCTTCATCATTTCTATCATACTGCTTGCTCCTCTGTATGTTTATGTAGATTACAATATAAAACTTCATGAAATAAAGATGGAGATAGAATTAAAATCTATACAAGAACATGTAGTAAGACAAATGGACAATTTTGGAAACCACCCTAACGAAACTTTTGAATTTCCACAATTACCTCAAAGTAAATCAGGACTGTACAAAGAAGACTTTTCTGTTATTTATACACAAGTCAACAATCAACTCCCATCCTATGTAACAGGTTACGATAGTCTCGACTCTCATAGATACCTCATAAGTAAACTGCCATCAAAAAAATACTTTTTTGCCCAATATTTAGTGACAGAAAAGGATATATCCTTTTCCTCTATATTTCTAGAAGCAAGTCTCATCGCCTTTGGGATTATAATGCTTATCCTTCTTCTTTCATTTTATTTTTTAAAAAGTTTTTCTCGTCCATTTCAACGAGTGAACGAAAAACTTGATGACTTTATAAAAGAATCTATACATGAGATTAATACACCATTAAGTATTATAAATGTAAATGTTGATTTGTTTGACAGTATATATGGAAAAAATAAATATTTTAATCGTATAAAATCCGCTACTAAATCACTTGCTACTATATATGATGATATGGATTACCTCATCAAACAAAATCGTATTGAATATAAAAGTGAACTTATAAATTTCAACGAATTCATGCAAGAAAGAGTCAGCTATTTTGAACTCATTTGTCACCTCAAAGAGATTACAGTATCTTTTGACTGTGCAATTTTTGTTGAACTATACTTTAATCCAACAAAGTTACAAAGAATAGTCGACAACACACTATCAAATGCCATTAAATTTTCAGAAAAGAATTCAATAATCCGCCTTACTTTAATCAATAAAGAGAATGATGTAGTGCTTAGTGTTAAAGATTATGGTAAAGGAATACAAAATCCTCAAAAAATATTAGAAAAATATTATAGAGAAGACGAGCAAAAAAGTGGTTTTGGAATTGGAATGAATATAGTTAAATCGATTATTGATGAATCAAATATTTCACTTGAAATAAAATCCAAGCGCGCTCAGGGCAGTGAGTTCATATACACTTTTCATAGTTCGATAGTAAGGAAAATAGAAACGAAATAAAAGCCCAAATATGTTGGTTTTTGAGAGTACTACACCTTAGCCATTCTTGCAGTAATTGTATCTAAAGTTTTAAAAACTGCTGCCTCATTAAACGGCTTTACCATATACCCATTGGCACCCTTTTTAATCATTTTTAGAACACTATCCTTAGAACCTTCTGTCGTTGCCATAACTATGCGAGTTTTATTCCATTCTTTGTTAGCACGAATAGCATCTACGACTTCTTCACCATTCATATTTGGCATATTCCAATCGAGTAGAACTATATCAACTTTGTCCTGTTTCATAAAATCCATTGCATAATTACCATCTTCTGCTTCATATAAATTCAAAACAGGCCATTTAGGAGCCTTAAAATATCTTTGTATTGTGTTGGACAAAACACGTCTCACTATTTTACTATCATCTACAATTAATACATTCATTCTTTCTCTTTTATTATGTTAAAATTTGATTTAAAATCTTAACATATAAACTTATAAAATATCTTTAACATTGTCTTTAAAATGTGACTAAGTAAAAGAATATCTGTTTTAACAACAAAGGTGATATAATGACAATATTTGATTCAATAATTTTAGGAATTATAGAAGGCTTTACGGAATTCCTCCCAATATCTTCTACTGGACATTTAATCGTTGCAAGTGAATTTTTAGGCATAGACCAAACAGCTGTTACAAAAGCGTATGAAGTGATTATCCAATTTGCTGCTATTTTAGCTGTAATATTGAATTATAGAGATAAATTTACCATCAAAAAAGTTGACCTTTGGAGTAAAATATTCTTGGCTTTTATACCAATTGGGACTGTTGGATTTATATTCTCAAACCAAATTAAAGATTTATTTTCCATACAGATTGTTGCTATTATGTTTATAGTAGGTGGTATTATTTTCTTAGTTGTAGAAAAGTTCTTTATACATGAGGATAAGATGAGTATTGATAATATAGAAGATGTAACACTCAATCAGGCTATGATTATAGGCTTTGCACAAATATTTGCCCTCATTCCTGGAACAAGTAGAGCTGGCTCTACTATTATTGGTGCTTTACTTGTTGGATTGACAAGAAAAGCAAGTGCTGAATTTAGCTTTTTACTCGCTTTTCCTGTCATGAGCGCCGTTACTGCATATGATTTACTAAAACACTATAAAGATTTTTCTGATGCCAACCTTCTTACATTAAGTGTCGGTTTCGTTGTAGCATTTTTCATTGCATACCTTACGATAAAACTCTTTTTAGTATTTTTAGAAAAATTTACCTTTGTAATCTTTGGTATCTATAGAATTATTTTCGGTGTAGTACTTTTAATATTATTTAACTAAACAGTTTTAAACAATGGAATAATTATTGCTTTAAATTTTCTAAATAATATTAAAGGGAGGTATCATGCATACGTTAAGCAGATATAGTGACCACTTACATATTTTTCTAGAAGAACTAGAACAATCATTTTTTGAACTAAGTCAGAGACTTTTATAAACTAGAGAGTTTCTAAAATTATTTTTGCTAAACTCAGCGCTTTAGATCTATGAGATAATTTCTTTTTTATTTCATCATCTAATACACCTAATGTTAAATCATACCCTAAAGGTATAAAGATTGGATCATATCCGAACCCACCATTTCCTGAAACTACAGTGTGAGCATTTCCATACATCCAACCATGAACGCAATACTCAAAGTCGTTTGACACAATGGCGATTGCTGCTGTGTAATAAGCAGGTGAGGATTTAAGCCCTTTTTCTTTTATACTATCTATAAGCTTATAAAGATTATCTTTGTCACTCGCATCAACTCCAGCATATCGTGCGCTATATATTCCCGGTTCACCCTCTAGGACATCAACACTTATCCCACTATCGTCTGCCACAACAATAACACTATCATCATTTAAAGCTTCAAAAACAGCTCTTGCTTTAATAAGTGCATTTTCTTTAAAAGTTTCTCCGTCTTCAATAATTTCAAATTCATCAATTAATTCACTATATGGAATAACTTCATGCTCATTACAAAGAGCTTTTATCTCTCTAACTTTACCTTTATTCGATGTAGCTAAAACTAACTTCAAATTTATTTCCTTATAGTATAATCTCATCATTATACTATAAAGGTGTCAAATGTTTAAAAAAGTGTTCCCACTTTCATCGATAATATTCCTACGATTTTTAGGATTATTTTTAGTTTTACCTGTTCTTTCTGTTTACGCACTTGAACTTGAGTATTCAACTCCATTACTTGTTGGTGTCGTTGTAGGTGGTTATGCACTAACTCAAGCTATCTTCCAAATTCCCTTTGGAACTCTCAGTGATAAAATAGGAAGAAAACCAACTATTTTATTTGGCCTTATCATCTTTTTAATTGGTTCAATTATTTGTGCATACTCAACTGATATATATACACTAATGTTTGGACGTTTTCTTCAGGGTGCCGGAGCTATTGGTTCTGTTGCAACTGCTATGATCTCTGATTTGGTTGAAGAAGAGTCACGCGGAAAAGCTATGGCTATCATGGGTGGTTTTATTGCGATGAGTTTTGCACTAGCTATGGGTCTTGGCCCTGTTATAGCTTCAAACTTTGGAATAAGTTCAATCTTTTTAATTACTTCTGTTTTAGCTGTAATTTCAATGGTACTTTTATTTACAAGCGTACCTACTCCACCAAAGATTAGACATATTTACCATAATGATTCCAAATTATCAGATATCCTAAAAGACAATAATCTTTTAAATATGATCATTATCAACACACTTCAAAAAGGTCTTATGACCATGGCTTTTGTTTTGATCCCTATCATTCTTACAAAACCTTTAACTGAAGGTGGTGTTTTTGGCTGGGAAAAAGCTGAACTATGGCAAGTGTATCTTCCCGCAATGATAGCTGGTCTCGTAGCTATGGGTCCTGCTGCAGTATTTGGTGAAAAGAAAAATATCCCTAAACAAATATTTTTACTTTCAATCGTGCTTTTCCTAGCTTCATTTTTAATCATGGGATTCACAACTTCAAGTAGTGTATTTGTAGTGGGTGTTGTCTTTTTCTTCATTGGTTTTAATATGATGGAACCACTTGTACAATCTATGATAAGTAAGTTTGCTAAAGTTCACCAAAAAGGTGCAGCATTAGGGATTTCTAATTCATCAGCATACTTCGCAACATTCCTAGGTGGTACATTTGCAGGTCTATACTTAGACATAAGCGATAGAGGAACTCTAGCAGCAAGTGTTTCAGTAATTATTGTTTTATGGTTAATATGGACAGTGTTAAAGCTTCAAAACCCAACGAGACACTCTCATCTATACCTTGATCACGATATAGTTGATTTAGATAAACTAACTGCACTAGAAAATGATAACATTGCAGAATGGTATATCAATGAAACACAAAATTTAGTAGTAGTTAAATATGTAACTGGTGCAATCGAAGAAGAAGATCTACAAGCAAAAATAACTCTATAATTTTAAGACTAGGAAATAATACAACTTCCTAGTCCACTTCCATTATTTCTTAGTAGTTGTTTCAGTAAATTGTGAACCCATACTCGTTATATCTGAACCACTTAATCCAAGTTCATTCAATAATGTATCTACTATTGGTGCTTGTGCTTTAAACTTTAAGGCACTATTCACTAGCTGATCTGGTAAGCTTACACTATCAGAACTAGAAGTAGTACCGGCTCCATTATTTAACTGAGTTATACCATCAACCTGCATAATTTTAATACTCTCTATTTTTTCCATTGGCCTAACAGACTCTTCAATTATTTTAGGTAAAAACTCAATAAGTTTCATTTTTATTTGCATCTTAATCTGTTCTTCGGATAGAAAGTTTGCTGCTTCATTAATAGCCTTCTTGCCCTCTGCATCCACGTTATAACGAATAGCTGCGGCTTCAGCTTCAAGTTTTTCTGCTTGTGCTCGACCTTCTGCAGAGATTCTATCTTTATCTGCTTGACCTTGTGCCAGAGTCCTTTGTGCTTCGGCTGTATCATCTGCAGCTTGCTTCTCCGCTTGGGCTCCTACTTTAATACTAATAGCTTCTCTCTCAGCAATCTGGCTAGCTTCAATAAGCTCAATGACTTTTTGTCTCTGTGCTTTTTCACTTTCTCTAACAGTAATAACTTGTTCCTCTGCTTTTACAGCCTCAGCCCTGGCTATATCTGCTTGTGTTTGAGCTATTGACTGTTCTTTGGACTTTTCAGATATTGCTATATCTTTTGCTTGATGAGATATTGCAATACTTTGGTTCTTTTCAATCTCTTTTTGCTCTATAAGTTGTTCTTTTGAAATTCTATCTTGCTCAATCGCTCGCTCAGATGCTATCTCTTTTTGTTTAATATCTTGATTTGCTACAATTCTTGCGTTTTCAGCTGTTCTTTGATTGTCAGCTTCTTCACGAGCAATCTCTGAAGATTGTTCTGCTCTTCTTATAGAAATTTCTCTCTCTTGAGAAAGTTTCGCATACTCTTCCTCTTTTTTAATTTCTAGAGAGTATTGTTCAGCTTCAAGATTTTTTCTTTCAATCTCAATACTTGTATCTCTTTCTATATCATTTCTTTTTTTTCTTCGTAACTCTATCTCTTTAGTTAAAAGAGTTAAACCCTCAGCATCAAATGCATTATCAGGATTGAAATATTTTTTGTTAGTCTGGTCAAGCCCAGTTAATGAAACAGACTCTAATTCAAGTCCATTTTTCAGTAAATCCTCTGATACAACTTGTTGCACTTTTTGAACAAAGTCAACTCTCATTTCATGAAGTTCAACCATCTCCATCTCAGCAGCAACAGCACGAAGCGAATCAACAAACTTACCCTCTATTAATTCTTTAAGGCTCTCTATTCTCGTTGTTTTATCACCAAGTGATTGAGCAGCCTGAGCGATAGAATCAGCTGTGGGACGTACACGAACATAAAACTCCGCTAAAACATCAACTCTCATTCTATCTTTAGTGATTAACGCCTGTTCATTTGCTCTTTTTACTTCTAATCGAAGAGTATTCATATTTACAGGGATAACTTCATGAAGCACAGGTAGTACTAAAGCACCACCATTCATTATAACTTTTTCGCCTCCTAAACCGGTTCTAACAAACGAAATTTCTTTAGAAGCTCTTTGATATAACCTTGCGAATATAAGACCTATAGTCACTAACGCTATAATAATTATGGCCGGGATGATTAAGTTTGCTAACATTTGTTCTACTAACATTGAAATCCTTTAGTTTTTTAATGAACTATGTTCATTTTTAATGGCATAAAAACCATTTAATTTTTGTTTTGAAAGAAGTACATCTTCACCTTGAATAAACTCTATCTCCTGTGATTCTGGTTCAATCATAAAATAATGAGTTTGACCATATTTATCTTTTATTTTTCCCTCAGCAGGCAAGCCATAACTTGCTTTTCCAAGCGTAATTACTGCTACTTTTCCTATAAAACTCTCTTGAGATAGTGCACTTGTTTCATCTTTAGGCATTATTTTCTCAAGTAACGATGTAAATAATCTCACAAATGGAAAAGTAATAATTAAAGCTATTGGCACTACAATAATTTGAGATAAAAGAGAGGACGTGAGTGCATAAAACATGTATTGCATTGAATAGCCTACAAGACCAAAGGCTGTTAAAAAACAGACAAAAATGATTAATACTGGAACTTTTCCGTAGTTTAACCAACTAAGAATTTTACTCAGTACACCTTCAGATGCATCTGCGCTACCTAACTCTAAATCTAGATCAGGTAAAATAGTCTCTAAAAAAGAGGAAATGCCGAATCCTAAGATTGCAGTGATTCCCTCCAAAATAGAAATAAACAGCATAAGAACTAAAGCTACTGTGAATATAGAGTTAGAATCATTATTAATAAATTCTATTAGCGTCATTCTTGATTGGCTTTAATCGCATTAAGTCTTTCTTCTATACGATTTTTACGTGTTAACGCTTCTAATTCCGCTAGCTTCGCTTCATCAGTATGTTGTGACAATGTTGTATTAACCCCCATGACACGATTAAAAGCGGCTGCTGACTTAGAAACATTGTCTATAATTTTTGAATCTTGAGCTGTAGCACTCTGTAGTGATTTTTTGCGTTGCTTAAAATTCTGTAGTTCATCAACCATCTCACGATTCTTTGCTTGTAATGCAGTTATATAACTCTCTAACTCTTTTATCTCTCTGAAATAATTTTCTAATGATTTTTTCAACACTGGTAGTTGCGCTTCTATATCCATTTGTTTGGATATTGCCATCTCTGCTAAATCTTCCCTATTCTCTTTTAAGGCTACTTGAATTTGATCATTTAACTCTTTGAATTTTTCTTGCTCTGACTCTATTCGTACTTCAACATTGTGTTGTAAAACTATCACTTTTCCAAGCTCGTGACGTACTTCAGATATTGCTGATTCAATTTCCCTTATACTTTCTTTCATCACAATTTCTGGTGACACACTCTCAGCTGCATCAACGAGAGCATTGATACTACCAGATATTAATCTACTGACTCTATTTGTTATATTTTCACTCATTAATGTTCCTTATTATTCAATTAATAAAACAATATTACTTAATTATTATTAACAAGCATAATATTATTATAATATATTGGAAAAAAACTACAAAAAAGGGTAATTTTATCTTTAAGGAAGAAGTGAAATTGATTTGTTATGTAAGGGGATTAATAATTGAGGGGAAAGCCTAGAAAGACTTTCCTTTTTAGAAATAGAACTTGTTAAATACTTGTTGCTAATTACTTCTGTGGCGTTACATACATGTTGAAATAACGACCTTCGAACTTAGGTGGTTTTTCCATTACACCAAGATCTTCAACCATTGGCCAAACTCTTAGAAGAACTTCTCTACCAGCTTCTGGATGAGCCATTTCACGACCTCTTAAGAATACACGAAACTTAACATGAAAACCTTTTTCTAAAAACTCTCTTGCATGTTTAACTTTATATGCGACATCATTTTCAGCAATTTTCACAGATAGCTTAATCTCTTTAACAACAATCTTAACTTGATTTTTACGTTGTTCTTTGAGCTTTTTCTCTTCTTGATATCTATACTTACCGTAATCCATAATCTTTGCAACAGGAGGCTTTGCATCCGGAGCGATTAAAACTAAGTCTAATTCTAATTCATTAGCCTTATCCATAGCTTCATCAATAGGAATAACACCTAAAGATTCTCCACCATCTACATTACATCTTACTTCTGTTGCACGAATGTCATCATTCATTATCACACGGTTTTTCTTAGGAGTCAAAAATTTACCTCATTTATCTTAGTTTGTATAAGTACAAGAAACTCTTCTTCACTTAGTGTATATTGCTCACGTGTACGTCTGTCACGAATAGCTACAGTTTTATTTTCAATCTCTTCATCTCCAATAACAACTATCATCGGAACACGAGTTTTTTCTGCAATTCTGATACGTTTATTTAACGAATCATTCTTAGCGTATATCTCACTATCTGCATTTATATCGATAAGTTTATCTGATAAAAGCTTAGCGTAATCTTTATGCACTTCTGCAACCGGCACAATAGCTACCTGTGTTGGAGCGATAAACATAGGAAATTCACCAGCATAATGCTCAGTTAAAATTCCTATAAATCTTTCGAAAGAGCCTAGAATTGCACGGTGAATCATAACTGGCTGAATTTTTTCATTATCTTCACCGTTATATTCTAACTCAAAACGAGCTGGAAGATTGTTATCTAGTTGAATTGTTCCACATTGCCACTCACGTCCAATTGCATCAAGAATTTTGATGTCGATTTTAGGACCATAAAAAGCTCCCCCACCCTCATCTATCTCATAATCAAGGTTATTTGCCTTCATCGCATTTATAAGAGCTGCTTCAGATTTTTCCCAAATTTGGGCATCACCAACAGCTTTTTCAGGTTTTGTTGAAATCATCATTTTATATTTAAAATCAAATGCTGTCATAAGCTTATCAACAAAGTCTACAACTTCAATAATTTGCTCTTCTATTTGATCTACAGTACAAAAGATATGTGCATCATCTTGTGTAAATTCACGAACTCTAAAGAGACCATGTAAAGCACCTGTAAACTCATGACGGTGAACTACACCGTACTCAAAATATTTTATTGGTAAATCTCTGTATGAATGAAGTTCATCTTCATATACTTTAATGTGACCAACACAGTTCATTGGTTTTACACCAAATTCTACATCATCAATCGTAGTGAAATACATATTTTCACCATAATTTTGGTAATGTCCTGAAGTTTTCCAAAGCTCACTTTTAAGCATTTCAGGACCACGAACTGGCTGATATCCACGCTTACGGTGTGCTTTAAAAAGTAATGATTCTAAACGTGCACGTAAACGTCCACCAGCTGGTAACCAGATAGGAAAACCAGCCCCAACTTCTTCACGAAAAGTGAAAAGCTTCATTTCGTTACCAATTTTACGGTGGTCACGTTTCTCAGCTTCAGCTAGCATTTCCATATGTGCTTTGAGTGATTCTTTATCTGCAAACGCGATTCCATAGATTCGAGTAAGTACCTCATTCTTGGAATCACCACCAAGGTAAGCACCTGCTAGTTTAGTAAGTTTAAAGTAACGGATTAAACCAATAGAAGGTAAGTGGGGACCACGACAAAGGTCTTCAAATTCACCTTGCTTATAAATGGAAACAGTATCATCAGGAATTCTATCCATCACAGCTAGTTTTAAATGATCGTCTTTAAATTTTTCTTTTGCTTCATCCATAGAAATAGAATATTTTTCTATCTTGTACTTTTTCTTTGCAAAAGAAAGCATTTGTTTTTCTATTTTCTTTAAATCTCCAGAACCGATTTCTGATTCAGTCTTAAAGTCATAGTAAAAACCTTCCTTTACTGTTGGCCCAACATAAAATTTTGCATCTGGATAAAGCGACTTAATTGCCTGCGCCATTAAGTGTGCTGTTGAGTGACGAAGAACATCTAAAGATTCAGGTGAATTATCTAAAATAATATCTTCACCACTTATCCCACGTTCTTCGGCAGTCACTAAATCTACTATTTCGTCATTGTATTTTATTGCTATTGCGCTCAATATCTATTTCCTTGATTAAAGTTCTGTTTTAAGTACAGCACCATTTGATGCATTTGATACAAGAAGTGCGTAACGTTTAAGCCACTTAGACTTCACTTCATTTTTATGTGGTTTCCATGCAGCTTTTCTTTTAGCAAGAGTAGCCTCATCAACATTAAGTTGTAAAAGATGATTATCAGTATCTAACTCAATCTCATCTCCATCTTCAACTAAAGCGATAAGTCCACCCTCAGCTGCTTCTGGTGAAACATGACCGATAGAAGCACCACGTGTAGCACCAGAGAATCTACCATCAGTAATAAGAGCAACACTTTCGCCAAGACCCATTCCCATTATCAGTGAAGTAGGAGCTAGCATTTCTTGCATACCTGGTCCACCTTTTGGTCCTTCGTAACGGATAACTACAACATCACCTGATTTTACTTTGTGTGCCATGATTCCAGCAAGAGCCGCAGTTTGAGAGTTAAAACAAACTGCTTTACCTTTAAACTGTCTCATGTCTCCGGTAATTCCAGCAGTTTTAACAACAGCACCTTCAAGAGCAAGATTTCCAAAAAGAATAGAAAGACCACCAACATGAGAATAAGCATTTTCATTTGTGTGAATAATATCTTCATCTAAAATTTCACAGCCTGCAATTCTCTCAGCTAATGTTTCACCAGTAACCATAAGAGCGTCAGTCATAAGTGAACCAGCGGCACCACTACCTCGTCGTTTAACAACTTCATTCATTACAGCATTTACTCCACCTGCTCTGTTTACATCATCCATGTGAACATCACTTTTTGATGGTGAAATCTTAGCAATATGTGAAACATTATCAGCGATTTCATTTATTTTTCTAATGTCAAAATCAACATCTGCTTCTTTTGCAATAGCAAGTAGGTGAAGTACTGTGTTTGAACTTCCACCCATTGCCATATCTATAACAAATGCATTGTGAATAGCTTTTTCATTTAAAATATTTTTCATTTTAAATCTTGGATCTTCTGCTTTGGCCATTTCAACAACACGCTTTGCAGCCGTCTTCACCATTTCTAAACGTTCTGGTGTCATCGCTAAAACTGTTCCATTACCTGGAAGTGCAATTCCCATAGCTTCACAAAGAGTGTTCATAGAGTTTGCAGTAAACATTCCAGAACAAGATCCACCTGATGGACAAGCTTCACATTCTATTTCATATAGCTCTTCATCTGTCATTTTTCCTTCAGCATGTTGACCAACTGCTTCAAATGCAGTTGCAAGGTCGATTGGAGTTCCATCTTTTTTATGCCCAGCAGCCATTGGACCACCTGAAACAAAGATAGTAGGAACATTTACACGTAAAGCACCCATAATCATTCCAGGAACGATTTTATCGCAGTTAGGAATACAAATCATCGCATCAAGTTGGTGGGCATTCATAACAGTCTCTATAGAGTCTGCAATAATCTCACGTGATGGTAAAGAATAAAGCATACCTTCGTGACCCATAGCAATTCCATCATCAACACCTATGGTATTAAATACAAATGGAACACCACCAGCTTCACGAATCGCCTCTTTAACAATTTCACCATATTCATGTAAAAAGAAATGCCCTGGGATAATGTCAATATAACTGTTAGCTATTCCAATAAATGGCTTATCAAAGTCTTCATCTTTAAGTCCGGTTGCGCGTAACAACGAACGATGTGGGGCTTTATCAAAACCTTTTTTTATAATGTCACTTCTCATTTTAATTCCTCTATTATAGTTTACATTTTAATTATAAATGCGATTATACCACCTTTTTTACAATTTAGTCTAAATACTCTTTACAAAGCTAAAACAATCGGCTATAATTCCGGCTCACTTACTAACTAAGACTAGTAAGAGTATGGATGCGGGAGTAGCTCAGCGGTAGAGCATAACCTTGCCAAGGTTGGGGTCGCGAGTTCGAACCTCGTCTCCCGCTCCATTTTAACTTTACATAATAAAACTGTGATATTCATTCACTATGCCCGGGTGGCGAAATTGGTAGACGCAGGGGACTTAAAATCCCCCGGTAGCAATACTGTGCCGGTTCGAGTCCGGCCCCGGGCACCATTGATATGAATAGATAACTGGTGCCATCGCCAAGTGGTAAGGCCGTAGCCTGCAAAGCTACTATCCCCAGTTCAAATCTGGGTGGCACCTCCAGTTTATTTTTATGTTATAATACAAACACGTGGATCTTTGGCAGAGTTGGTCGAATGCACCGGCCTTGAAAGCCGGCGAGGATTATATCCTCCCAGAGTTCGAATCTCTGAGGGTCCACCACTTATCTTTACAATTCCCTAAAACACTTACTTTACAACACTAAATCTTATGTTAATATTTTTTATACTCTCCGGTTTAATATCACTAAACTAATACTTTTTACAAAAATTTGTCGTAAATTTGTCACACTATTTTTTAAATCTCTGTCTAAAATTGATCGTAGTTTTAATTTGAACTTGGATATCATAGAAAATTATCTTCTTAAAAGTGAGCCTATATTTTACGAAATAATATTAGATGAAAAATTTATCTACAATATATTCAATAGAGTTAATACTCTGATAAAACACAATCAAAAACGCTCATTTTACAAAATGCTTCATAATGCTGCACAACTTGAACTAGAGTCACTATTAAACGAAATAGGATTAGAAGTTAAGTCTCATAATGTTAAAAATAAAAATTTCAAACAATCAATAAATATTCATAATCTAGACAAAGTAGTGGAAACAACACAAGTTGTTGAACATGTCTTTAATCAAAAATATCCTTTCCATCACATATATAACCATGATAATTATGATACAAGAAATATCGCTTCTATCGATTTTATGATGATTACGATTAACGAAGACGGAGTTATTGACAAAAATAAAATTTGTATTGATGGAGTTGTATATACTGCAGAAGACAATAATTTTGACATAGATGAAATTCCAAAAAAGGATACAGTTACAATAGATGGATTCAGTCTAGAGATAGATGATCTAGGTAACTTATATATCGATAATAGAGTCGCGGAGTGGAATGAAGATGAAGATGAAGTACTCTCATTAGATGGAAAGATGCTCAAAGATACTTTACATATTTATAATCAACTATTAGAAGTGAAAGACAGTGTGTGGTATATCAACGGAGAAGTCCTTAGTGCGACCAACGAAAAAATGTTTATTGAAAAGCAAATTTTAAAAGAAGAGGCTATAACATTTGAATTCTGTAATAGCTATGGGATTGATAGCTATAGTATAGAAGCATTAAATTATCTTCAAAGCACACCAAATATATCTTTCAAAGGATATAGTCAATTCGACAAACCTTCTCTTGGAAATTATCTTCTTTATGTTGATAATAATGATTATGACATACAAATTAAAACAGCATATGGTGTTAAACTTGTCTCATACGCTTATCACATCTCCATTGCTATTGAAGCGGAAGTTGCACGTGTTTGATACATCATAATATGAGGTAACTCTAATCTTTGAAGTAGTGGCTTATAATAAGTATCTACTATTGATCTTGTATCTCTGTAATAACTACTTGTGATAGGGTTTACAAACACATACTCATTGTTAGTGTTAGCCTTATATTGAAGTAAAATATCTGCTAACTCTTTAACTAGTCCTAACTATTGAATCTCTAAACTTTCATGGACACTTTTATTTGCCATAGTAAGCTATGAAACAAAAGTAGAATCAGCTGTAATGTAGAGATATTTATACTTAATTCACCCAAATTGGTATTATAACATTTGATCCAGAAATGGCATACCACTCATCATTCCAAGATACAGAAGAGACATCCCATCCACTAAAGTCTTGATTTATAAGTGCTGTTGCATTAGTAAACATATCCCTCATATCCGTTACATTTGAAGTTTGCCAATTTCCAAGGTCTTGGTTGAAACTAGTAGCACTATAAAACATAAGATTCATAGTAGTAACACTTGAAGTATTCCAGTTTCCTATATCTTGATTGAAGCTAGTGGCTTCATTAAACATCCCACGCATATCATTAACACTGGAGGTATTCCAGTTTCCAATGTTTTTATTGAAGTTAGTAGCCTTGTGAAACATATAACTGAAGCTTGTAACACTTGAGGTATTCCAGTTTCCTATGTCTTGGTTGAAGCTAGTGGCTTTATTAAACATAGAAAGCATCAGTGTAACACTTGAAGTGTCCCAGTTTCCTATATTTTGATTAAAAGTAGAGTGCTCATAGAACATATAACTCATATTTGTAACACTTGCAGTATTCCAGTTTCCTATATTTTGATTGAAGATAGAAGGACCATAGAACATACTATTCATGTTTGTAACACTTGAGGTATCCCAGTTTCCTATGTCTTGATTGAAACTAGAGGCTTTGAGAAACATATTACTCATATCAGTAACACTTGAAGTGTCCCAGTTTCCTATATTTTGATTAAAGATAGAATTCTTATAAAACATATATCTCATGTTTGTGACACTCGAAGTATTCCAGTTTCCTATATTTTGATTAAAAGTAGAGTGGTCATAGAACATACCATCCATATTTGTAACACTTGATGTATTCCAGTTTCCTATATTTTGATTGAAGATTGAAGGACCATAGAACATACTATTCATGTTCGTAACACTTGAGGTATTCCAGCTTCCTATGTCTTGATTGAAACTAGAGGCTTGGAGAAACATATTACCCATATCAGTAACACTTGAAGTATCCCAGTTTCCTATGTCTTGATTGAAACTAGTAGCTTGGAAAAACATACCACTCATGTCAACAACACTTGAGGTATCCCATCCTCCTATGTCTTGGTTGAAGCTTGTAGGACTCAAAAGTAGATTATCTAGAATAATAAAGGTCTCCCAGTGTCCTATATCTAGATCGAAGCTAGCGGAATTGGAAAACATAAAACTCATATTTGTAACATGGCTGGTACAAATATGTTCAAAGTCGTCTGTATCTTTATTCATAGCTTTTAATGTGTCATTATCTACTACTGTATATGTTTCACTATCAAATATAAAAGTATCACCTACTGAGTTAAGGTCACATTTTATTGTTGCACCTTGTAGATATGAAATTGAATCGATTGTATAGTTCGTAGTAGAAGCTATAGACCCTTTATTACCAGAAACATCAGTATAAGTATCTGCTAAAGAAATTACATTCGTTGCATCAAGGATTGAATCTGTTGGTGTAAAAATAGCGTTCCATGTGATATTGTCAATTGTAGTAAAAGTACTAAGGGTACCATTTTCTGCTGTTACATCTGAGTTAGACAAAGTTACTACTTCACTAAAGAGAATGGTGACAGTAGAAGTCTCTCCTATGAGTAGCGAAGTGTCACTCATGCTAATTGTAGCTGTAGGTGCAATGGTGTCAACAGTATAGTTTGTACTAGTAAATGTAGTTCCTGTATTCCCGCTAGTATCAGTATAGGTGTCAGCCAAAGATATTACATTAGTAGTATCAGTGATTGAATTTGTAGGTGTGAATATTGCACTCCATGTGATGTTGTCAATTGTAGTAAAGCTTGTAATCGTACCATTCTCTACTGTGATATCTTCGTTAGCAAAGTTTTCAACAACTTCACTAAAGACTATAGTAACAATGACAGTCTCTCCTATTAGTAACGAAGTGTCACTCATGCTGATTGTAGCTGTAGGTAAGGTAATGTCAATGCTATCAATTGTATAGTTAGTACTAGAGGATGCACTTCCTGTATTACCAGAAATATCAGTATAAGTACTGGCTAAAGATATTATATTCGTTACATCAGTGATTGAGTCTGTAGGGGTGAAGGTAGCATTCCATGTGATGTTGTCAGTACTAGTAAAAGTACTAAGCGTACCATTTTCTGCTGTGATATCTTCGTTGGCAAAGTTTTCCACCGATTCACTAAAGATTATTGTAACAAGAGAAGTTTCACCTATTAGTAGTGAAGTATCACTCATGTTGATTGTAGCTGTAGGAGCAGTTATATCACGATAATCAATTGTATCAATTATATAGTTAACACTAGAGAGTGCTAGAACTGAATTGCCAGAAATATCAGTATAGGTACTCGCTAAAGATATTACATTTGTTATATCAGTGATTGCATCTATTGGTGTAAAAGTAGCATTCCATGTAATATTGTCATCACTAGTAAAGTTAGTAAGTGTGCCATTATCTGCTGTGATATCTGTATTAGAAAAAATTACGGGTTTATTAAAGCCTATCGTAATAAGGGAAGTTTCTCCTCTAAGTAATGAAAAGTCACTCAAAAAAATTATAGCTGTAGTAACTGTAGGAACTGTAGGAACCATTGTGTCAATTTTATAATTAGCACTAAAAGATCTACTTCCCTGATTAGAGGATAGATCAGTATAATCATCTCCTAAAGATATATTATTTATTCTATGAAAGCTTGTACTATCCGGTGTAAAAACTGCATTCCAAGTGATATTATCAGTAGTAGTAAGAGCAGTGAGTCTACCATTGTCTCCAGTGATATCTTCGTTAGTAAAGCCTTCTACTGCTTCACTAAATACTATAGTGACAAGAGAAGTCTCTCCTATTAATAGTAAATTATCACTCATAGTGATAGTAGCTGTAGGTGAGATTTTATCTCTAGTGTCAATTGAATAATTAACACTAAAAGATTTAGACCCTCTATTACCAGAAGTATCGATATATGTATTTGCTAAAGTTATTATATTCCTACCATTAAGGACTAAGTCTATGGCTGTAAAAGTAGCATTCCACGTAATATTGTCATCACTAGTAAAAGTACTAAGGGTACCATTATATGCTATGACATCTTGGTTAGAGAAGTTATTTATAAGTTCACTAAAAACTATACTAATGAGAGAAGTATCTCCCCTTCCTAAGGAAGTGTTACTCATACTGATTGTAGCTGTAGGTCCAAGTGTATCATCATAATAGCTAGTATAAATCGAGTAATTATTACTAACAGATGCAGTTCCTTCATCATCATCAAGAAGAGCACTATAGGTATCGGCTAAAGATATTACATTGCTAGTATCCGTGATAGAATCCCTTGGTGTATACGTTGCTCTCCATGTGATGTTATTGTCACTAGTAAATGTAGTGAGTGTACCATTCTCTACCGTGATATCTTCGTTTGAAAAGTTTTTTACTGCTTTTGTAAACTTTATGACGACTGATGAATTTTCTCCTCTTTGTAATACTTCCTTAGTAACTTTAATCTTTGCCTTAAGCCCATCAGTAACAAGAACTTTCACAAAACTACGATCACTCTTGTCCCATTTTTTCGCAGATATTAGTAGCATATATGAGTGAAGACCTTCACTTAAATTATCTAAGGTTATACTAGATGTCTCTCCCACAGGAATGTATTCATAATTATACCCAGAACTATCGTACAGACTAGAACGAACGGCTTCTTTCCAAGAATATACTAAGGAAATATCACTTCCCTTATTAACTCCTGTCAACGTAACACTCTCTCCTAATTCAATGCTTACATCTTTACCTGCATAAGCAGTAATCGTAGGACTACAAGCAATAAAAAAGATAGCAATAAAAATGAATAAAAACCATTGTGTTACTTTCATGTTATTTCCTAATATTAGATTCTATAGTTAATTTGTTATATACCATCGATTAATAAGCCCCATGTATCTTCATCAAAAAATTCGCCATAGTCATTAACTTCTAAGGCATTGTATATTTCTTCAAAGTTCAGTAGTTCATTTTCATATTCAGTTTTTGTAATTTCTATATTTGTAATTTCATCAGAAGAATTTTTTATGTAAAATTCTTCTGTAATACTACCGTCAGTATAAGTTTTTGTAGAGATAAGAGATAAAAACTTATTCGTAAACTTCTTCTCATAATAAAATAGTGAATCACTTGATTTTAATTTATCTAGTGTGATAACTACACGAATGCTTACTCCATCGACTACTTGTGTATGGTCTACTATACTAAGGTTATCTATAGCGTATTGGCTATCATAACTATTTTTATTCCAAACATAATTAGTATCTATTATATCGATAAAAACGTCCTCTATATTTAATCCTGATTCTCTGTAGGAATACATATCGAAATATTGTTGCACTCCTACTTTAATAGTACTTGAATTGACAAAATCGAGTATATAAGCAGTCATTCCTCCATCTTTAGGATCAGGTGATATTGGAAATACATCACGATGAAGAGTTGGCTGTACAGATTCATCTGGAACTGTTATTGTCATTGCTTTTGTAGTAGTGTTCGTTCCATCATAAACTGATAAGGTAACCATGTAGGTACCTGCTATAGTATACTTATGTACGGTTGAACTTAGAGTTGAAGATGTATCATCTCCAAAGTCCCATGAGTATGTTAGTGTATCACTATCATCTATAGCATTTCCATCTATGTCAGTCACTAAAGAAACATACATCATTGACTCATGTTTTAAAGGATTGTCTTTGTTGGTTTGTATTGTGAGTATTGGTCCGGTTATAGATTCTAAGTTATTGAGTAGTGCAACTATTATTGGGTTAATAATTAAACTATCCTCTGTAATAGAACCATGTTGTTCTTTGAGAACATTAACTATCTGCATCGCGATTGCAGGATATTGTGAAATTATATTTACAAGATTCTTAGCTGTTTCTCTTGTAATTGCATTATGAGTTATATTTGAGATTATTCTTGCTGATGCTAGATACGTTGCGTCTGCATCTAATGCATCTGGATCGGATGCATCTGTAGTTGGGTCAAGATTAGTTTCTGTAGCTAAGGTACTTACAAACTCTAGAGATACAGCCACTTTATTAGTTAAAAGGTCTCTTCTTTGTTGTGCGGCATCAAGTACTGCTTCTGAAAGTGAAGCGTACTGAGAATCTGTTCTATCAAAGTCTAAAGCAAGAGATACAAATGAAGCTACCATATCTGATCTGCTCATTTTATTACTATCTATTAAACCTTTCCAATAGTTAATACCATCACTATCTCCAGCTTGTCCTAGAGTATTTATATATATAGCTTCTACATACTCTGTATTATCCATAGCACCATAAAGAGAAGTAAACTTAGGATGCGTTGCAAAAGCAGCTGCTAATGTTTTAACTGCACCCTCTTCCCCCAATACAGAAGCTTGACCTTGCCAGTAATTTAATCCACCTTGATCAGCAGCACGATTGAAAAAAGCTACATAGAGTCCTGCTATTTTATCTTGGATTGTTGCTGCGAATGTGTTTGTTGGAAATGCTATAGCTGTTAATAGGGCTATGCTTAGTAGGGATGTTTTTAGTATGTTCATGGGTTTACCCTTTTGAAGATTTAATAAAAATCATACCAAGGCTAAGCAATATTTTAAGTTTTAAATCTAAGTTTTAAATTTAAGTATATCTATTATAGTTAATTATAAAATTAATAATATATATAGAAATATGTATTAAGAAAATTTTAAACAATAATGTCTCACCCTTTCCCCATAAACTCATCCCTAGTGAGCATCCAAAAAGACACAAATAAGACTCATTTTAGACTTACCAACAATTTCTAAAACCCACCTTCAGTTGTACTTCCTAGGCCTTGGGAGTTTTTCTCAACGGCCTTGAAAGCCGGCGAGGATTATATCCTCCCAGAGTTCGAATCTCTGAGAGTCCACCACTTTTTACACAATCTTCTTATACACGATACTGACAAAAATTTTCATTATTAATCTTTATATTAATAAATTTAATAATATTTCTAATACACCGATTTACTTTGTCCAAGTATTACAAATTTTGACTCATTTTAGTCGCAACTTTGTCACAGAAAAAATAGAAGGAAGAATAGTTGAAATATATAGTATTACCATTCATATTAATAGTCTTTTTAACAAGTTGTTCACAACATGTAGTTAAAAAAGAGGTTATTGTAACTAAACCACCAATCAAAAAAATAATACCAATCAAAAAAATAACTTCACCAACTGTAGTTCAAGGTCTTATTCCAGAAACTATCATACAAAAAGCTGAAAAAAAATATGGTCTTTTTGCACGTAAGAGATATGAGGCATATAATGCAAAATTCTCTAAACTCCAAAACAGTTCAACCAAAGTAAAACTTGAAGTGATAAATAAATTTTTCAATCAAGTATCTTATGTTCTTGATAAGAAGATATGGAATAAGTCAGATTACTGGGCTACTCCGTTGGAGTTCTTAGGTAAAGACAAAGGTGATTGCGAGGATTATGTTATTGCAAAATACTTTTCTCTATTAGACCTTGGAGTTGAAAAAGAAAAGCTTTGTTTTTCATATGTAAAATCAATACCTCTTGATCAATCACATATGGTGCTAAGTTATTTTGAAACACCATATTCAGTTCCACTTATTCTTGATAACATAAACTACAATATTTTTCCTGCTGATAAAAGAATGGACTTAATTCCTCTTTACAACTTTAATGGAAAAACACTACATCGTGCTGGAATAAAAGGAAAAAATGGACCAAAGGTTAAGAGTAGTAAGCTTCTTAAAACATGGGATATGTTGATAGCTGATATCAGAAAAAATAAGTTATGATCTCTTTCGCTTTTAGGCGCACTTTTGACATAGTTATTTAAGTCATATTTCAGCAAATGAATTTAAAAAAGGATTGGTGCAAATGAACGAAGACATAGTTGATCAAGGATCTGATGAAGAAAAGAAACAAAGGTAGACAAACTAATTTACCTATATGTTGGTATAGTAATAGGAATAATCTCATCTCTTTTTTTTTCATAAATAAGCCATTGAGTATCATGCTAAAAGCATAAAAATTAATCATAAACATACTATGTTATAATATTTTAAAATAAAATTTCGGGAGTTACAATGAATTATAAAAATAAAAGACTAGTAATGGTATCAATAATTTTACTATTATCTACTACACTATCTGCAAATAAACCTGTCTGGGCTGAGAATGGTAAAAACCCAAGTGACTATGAAAAACGAAAACATAAAGAAGATATGACTTCAAAGAATAAAGACAAAAAGTATGAAAAGAGCTATAAAGAAGATAAACAACATTCTGATTCAAGCGATACTTCAGACAGAAAACAACACGATACTTATTATGACAAAAAATATGAAGGACAAGGTCAAACAGACAAAGAATTTATAGAAGAAAAAACAGATGAAACTAAGAAGAACTGGATTGGGAAATTTTTTGACTTTTTAAACTAATAATTTGCATAATGTAATTCCTAGTAATGTTGGAGTTATGTTTTCCAGTAATCTATCTATTGCATTCAAACAAGTCCTTTTTTCTAGGATGTTCCATTGAGTATGTTTCTTTTTATTCCTCTTCTGGAACCTCTATTCTGAGTGTATTTAGAATCTATTGTAAATAATCCTTTTTAAACATCGATACTACGGAACTTTACTTAGGGCTTTATGCACCCGATTTTTTCATTAAGCCAAAATAGAAATGATATTATCTATACTTAGATAAAATAAATCTATTGAAAAGATTAGCAGTTTTAATGATAGAATTTTTCCACTATTTACGCTCGACAAACAATCTTTTGATATACAGATAACTAAAAAGGAATATTAATGGATGCAGAAGAGTATAAAGAGTATGTCAGCTTAATATTTGATAATTATCTGAGAAAGCTATTATATATAGGAACAATTATTGTAACCATATTTCTACTGATTAGATATCTAAGTGAAGGGGATAAGCTCCTAGAATCTATCATGGTAATAATAGGGGTACTAATTTTTGGAGAATTATTCATACAAACTTTTAGATGGTTGTTTAGTAAAGCTCCATCTTTATTTAAAGTTCCTACTGCTGCATCAGCAATAGGAAATATTAAAGAGATGAAAGAAAAAAATAAGTCCAAAAAGAAGAAGACAAATAATACTAACTGAGACTTTACCTCTATAGATAAAGTAAGAGAACTCAAAGCAATTTATAAAATAATCTAAGCAGAGAAACTTTTCTAGCTGTCTCTAATGTCTCTCTAGTCTTATATCTTTGCAAAACTTTACTTGACATTAGGAATATTTGAGGCTATACTTCTAATTCGATCTCGATGCGGGTGTAACTCAGCGGCTAGAGTTCCTGCCTTCCAAGCAGGCTGTCGAGGGTTCGAATCCCTTCACCCGCTCCATTAAAAAATAAAACTTCTAAAACGCGAACTATAATTTTCGTTAATTAACTTCTTTATATATTATATAGCTTACCTCTGTACATAAAATCCACCAATTCTAATAACTTGTTATCATTATTAAAATAAAAATTATGTAATTATTGTAGTTTTGATAATACTATTTTTATGGAACTAAGTAAGAGTCTTCAGTTACTTCGTAATCTATTTCATAGTCAGGAGACTCTTGTTTAGTATCTTCTTCATATTCATAATTATCATCGTATTGATAGACATAAGCATATTCCTGATTTTCGTGGAACTCTTCTTCCCTGTCATAAATGTAAACTAACATGATAAATCCTTTTATCTATAGAGCTACAGAGTATATCGAACATTTCCATTTTATTGTTAATGTTTAGGACTTAGTCTTTTGCGTGGTTTAAACTTCGTTTTGCTACTGCCATCCAACGAGGTATGTCTCTAATAGCAATGGTTAACTCATGAGGATATACTTTCATAAAGTCAACCATAGTAAGCTCTCCTAATTCGTGACCCGCTGGTGGATAATTATCTTCAATGAATTGAGACAAATATTCTATACGTATAATCATTTCATCACTAGCTAGTTGATTTGACATGTTATAATCCTTATCTTCTATTATCATTATGAGTTACACCTATTTTATTTTTTCAATAAATGCAACACCTTTTTCAGTTTTAAGTACAGTTACTTTTTCGTCTTCTGCAAAAGTTTCTTTTCCTTCATAACTAATCTCCCAATACGTTGCTTTATAATCAACCTTCCCATGTTTTATTACTCCGACACCAGCTTCATTAAGAAAATTGTCATTATTTTCTTTTTTTGATTTTAAAAATACTTCTAAAGCTCTGCTTCTCAAGAAAAAAAGCATAAGCATTGCAATAAGTCCAATACTCCCTAGTTGCCATAAAGCATCAGGAAACACATTAAATAATGAAAGACCAGCTACAAGTAAAAATCCAATTCCAAACCAAAACAATACAAATGAAAATGTAAGCATCTCTAAAGTAATGAGAATAATTCCTATTGCCGATAAATATGCAGGAGATATTAGGCTAAGAGTTAGGTTTTCCATTTTCTAGCCCTTTAAATAATGCATCACCCATAATACTCATAGAACCTATCATCTCAGTTACATTGTATGGAAGTATAACTTTATTAGAAGAATCACTATTAGCTAATTTTTCAAAAGCTTTTATTCGATCTTTTGCAAGTAAAAATTCAGAAGCCTCTTTATTATCTTTCATAGCTTTATTAATAGTATCCATCGCTTCTGATTGACCAGTAGCTACAGCAATTTGTTCATACTTTTTAGCGTCAGCCATTCTTTCAATAGCTTCCGCTTTTAGAATCTCTTCTTGCTTAAATCCTTCTGCCCCTAAAACTTGTGCTACTTTATCCGCTTCCGCTGTTGTTTCTTTCGCTCTTTTTTCCCTTTCAGCTTGCATCTGAAGGTTCATAGCTACTTCTATCTCTTTTGGCACAGAAATATCACTAATCTCAACTCTAGTTATTTTTACACCCCAGTTAAGAGATGCTTCTCCTAAAGCATTTTGTAGCTTAGCGTTTAATGTATCCCTGTTTGATAAAGTAGCATCTAATTCCATTGAACCAATTTCACTTCTAAGTGTTGTCATTGCTAAATTAGAAATAGCTTTTTTAAAATCAACAACATTATATGTCGCCTCTTGAGCATTTTCAACTGTACAAAATACGATACCATCTATAGTTATATTTACATTATCTTTAGTAATTACCGATTGCTTAGGAATATCAATCATTTGTTCTTTCGTTGTTAACTGATTTACTGGATTGTCTACTATAGGGATAATAAAATTCAATCCACCTTTTAAAACTGTATGAAACTTACCTAACCTTTCAACAACTAACATATCTGCTTGAGATACAATTTTTATGCCCTTAACTATAATCGCTAATGCAAATAAAATTATTGCACCTGTAAAAATTAATCCTTCCATTATCATATTCCTTGTGTTTTATAGTGTGTAAAACAATATTATAACTAACTATAGAATATATAACTTCTAACAAATAAAATTCTATGGGTGTACAATCTCCAAAAAAAGCAGAGTAAAAAGGTAATTGATGGACTCTAGCAAGTGCTACTGATTTTAACCTTTCTAAGACATATCCAAAATACAACTAATGCTCTCATAGGTGGAGTCTTCTCACACATGAAATATATGCTTATAAACCCCCGTCGTTTTAATTAATAAAAAATATTAGACTATAATATGAAATAAAAACATTTATTTTAAATGTATTGGAAACTAATTAATGATATTAAAAATTTTAAAAAAGAATAAAATATTACTTTTTGTAATATTTTTGTTGATATCTGTAGCTATAATAATTTCAACAAACAAGTCAAATGGACCCAATATAGTTAAAACTGAAGTTAAAGAAGAGACTAAAACACTAGAGTCTAAGAACAAAACAACGCCAAAAATAGTTGCGGAAGTTAAGCCACAAGTTAAGTTAAAAAAACAAAGTCAAAGTCAAACTTCTCAAGAAAATTTAGCTGAAAACTATCTACTAAAAACTCCTATTTCTGATGATAAAATAGATTTTATAGGTAAAAACGACCCTTTAATTTATTCAAAACCTAAATTAGAAATAGACCAAATTATGGAAGAACATAAAAAGATCACTACTTACGGAAAAGAAAAAGATCTTACAAAAAAGGAAGAAGATTGGAAAGTTGATTATGGAGTTGGCTTAGAAGATGGTGCAGTAGATGACCTAAAAACTGATCCTACATTAAAAAGTGATATGGTCAATGGGAAAGTTGGATTTTCGACATCATTTTAAATGAGATACAATAGTATAAATATTTTTCTACTACTAAATTGTAAAACTTAGGGCAGCCATAATTCCTCCATTCTTTCTATAAAAAAGTACCTGAGTATATCTTAAATCGGGTCTTTTACTCAACCACCTATGAATAATGTAATTGTAGTTAAAAAATCAACAGATGTTTCCAGTTCATATCTAATTTTCAGTTATGTTGAGTAATCCACTTAAACTAGTAAGTCTCTTTATATCAATTAAACGTTGTACTCCCTTATATACGATAAGCTAGGTTAAATTTTTACTAAAATTTTATCAAGCCAACTAGTAGATAAAATTCTTTTAAATCCACCAAGAAGATGTGTTGCAAAAGTGTTGTAGTATCTAGGTTTTGGCTTTTTGGCTTTAAGCGCATGTACAATATTTTTTATAACTACATCTGAACCTTTTGTAAAAAAGTCATTTTCATCCTTCGCTGTTAAAAATTGCGCCGTGTATTCTCTTTGGAAAACACTTCCCTTTAAGACTATATATTGTTTCAACTTTTTTACTGCATTTTTTCGAAAATCAGACCTAATTGGACCTGTATTTATACTACATACGTAGATATTAGTTCCTAGGAGTTCTTGACGTAAAGTATCAGATAAACCCTCTAGTGCATATTTTGAAGCATTATAAGCTCCACGAAACCGTAAAGATATAATCCCTAAAACAGATGAGTGCTGTATAATTCTTCCATAACCCTGCGTTCTCATAATTTTAATACTTTGTCTTGTAAGCTCATGTAGCCCAAAAAAGTTAGTTTCAAACTGTTCTTTTAACACTTCTGTAGTTAGATCCTCTACCGCACCAATCTGTCCATACCCAGCATTGTTAAAAACTGCATAAAGTTTACCATTATCTTTGGTAATCATCTTTAAAACTTCTGTTATATTATCTCTACTTGTAACATCTAACACATAACTATCCAAGCCCTCACCTTCAAGCCTTTTCACATCATTTTCATCTCTACAAGTGGCATATACTTTATAGCCGTTTTTATGAAGATAATGAGCGGTGTCATAACCAATACCGCTAGAGCACCCTGTTATAAGTATAGTCTTCAATTTATCATTACATATTTATTTATATTTTCTATTCTTTCCATTTGTAATTATATTGTAAATATGTTAATACTATAATCTTTAAAATAGATATCTTTACCCACATTATTTCTAATAGTCTCTTGTGAGACGAACTTTTTTACCAAAATAAAGTATTACTGAAACTTATATATTAAAAGATTAAAGAAAGAGTAAGTTTAATTTTAATTTTACTATAATAAAGTAGTAATTTTAAATGATAGCTCACTTACATTATGGCAAATATAAAATAATGGATTCTTATGAGAGATAGTGTTAGAAAATATACAGAACTTTTTGAAAAAACTCTTAATCTATCTGGTATATGTTGGTGGATAATAGATTTTAAGGAAAATCCTGATTATTATTTTTGTAATGAGCTGATGAAAGAGACTTTTTCTTTAGATAAAAATTTAGAGTTGCACTCTATTGAAGACACATGCCCTATAGCAGGTGATTATTATAAAAATATTGAGTTAGCTTGTGAAATAAATGAAAATGCAAGAATAATTATAGATGAATACAAACAACTTATAAACCAAGAAATAGATGAATATAATAATAAGTTTCCATATTACAATGCAAAATTTAATAAAACATTTTATTTTTCAAGTCGAGCTAAAGTACTTGAGACGACTACTACAAATGAGGTTGCTATTCTTTATGGTATTATTGAGGATATTACAACCCAAGAGCTACATAGACACGAAATGGAAGAGTTATCAATAAGAGATAAACTTACTAACCTTTACAATCGAGTGAAAACAGATGAATCAATTAAGTATGAAATTAAAAGATCCATAAGGTATAAGTTTAATTTATCTCTGATACTTATTGATATTGATTTTTTTAAATTAGTAAATGACAATTATGGACATTTGACTGGTGATGCGGTACTTGTACAAACAGCAAAGCTTTTAAAAGAAAACGTTAGAGATAGTGATATAGTTGGTAGATGGGGTGGTGAAGAGTTTATAATTATATGTCCAAATAGTGAGAAGGCATCTGCAAAAATTTTAGCAGATAAACTTAGAAAATTGATTGAAAATTTTGACTTTGATGTTGTAAAACATAAAACAGCAAGTTTTGGACTAACACAATTCAATAACAATGACACCTTGGAAACTTTAATAGACAGAGCAGACAAAGCTTTATACAAAGCAAAAGAATCTGGACGCAATAGAGTTCAAGTGTTATAATCTCAACTTAAATATATACTCCCAAGATACCTTGAGAGTAGGAAAAGTAGTATTAACTACAATCTGCAACAAATGCATTATTACTGAAAATACTACAACTTTTTACTCCTCCATCATCATACCACTCTTCAAACCTTCCATCGTATTCTCCCTTATTATTGTAATTAGAGCTATAAGATAACGTTCCATTTTCATACCATCCTTGCCAATTTCCATACCTTATCCCTTCTAAGGTATAAGTAACCCGTTGTTGAGTACCATTTTCATACCATATTTTTGTAGTACAGTTTTTCTCATTATTGCTACAAGAATCTTGTCTATAAAGAGTTAAATTATCATAATATGAATAATATCCTATCCTTTCACCATTATCGAATAAATTTACAACACTTAAATTACCATTATTGTACTGCTTACTATAACCATCTCGGTAATCATCATTTAAACTCCCCTTATAAGGTACTTCAGTAGTTAATATGTTACCAATACTAGAATCATATGTACACATTATTCGATGTTCACCTTTATCTAAAGTATGGTACCAAGTATTCTCTGGATTAATTTTTGAACACCATTGAGGATCCGGCCAATTACCCCAAACTCCAGGTTCTGTAGTTTCTTTTTCCACACAAACCCCATCTTCAACAGTTTCACCATCAAGACATTTATAATAAGCATGTCCACCAAATACAATCTCAGAGTCATAATTAATACCTGCTACAGTAACTCTAGAAAAAGGATATATTTTAGTTGTTTGAGTAATATTAATCGGACTACTATAGGTTAAAAGAGAACTACTATCATTAAGAGTATATAAGATTGGTAGATTTTCTTCTTGAGAAAGTGTTACTTGAAAATCATCTATAAAGTTTAAGTCGTGGGTAGCATTTGTCGGATTAGCAGTTACTGACTCTGGTATAAGAGAAAACTTCTTTACATTACTCTCGTATTTACCTTGTAGTTCTACTTCAACCGATATTGGTCCATGAGCTAACCCTTGAGGTATCGTTGTTTCTAAATAATCACCAAAACTGTAAGAAGGGTTTACTTCTATAGAATTATCATTATTATCTGTAAATCGTATGATATTATCAGCATTGGTTTGAGAAAATCCTTTACCATATATCGTAAAACTTTCACCTTTTGTGATTTTATCTTTAGATAAACTGGTAATCATAAGATCAGAACCTAAAGTAATCTTATAGAAGTCACTTGTGAAATCATTTGGTACTTTAACATCAATAGTGTTACCTGTAACGTTATCAGTAAAACTTGTTACTAGTTGGAAGTATATTGGTCCTACTATATCACTACCAGTATTTAACCAAGTATATGGAATATCAAACCAAATAGAATCACTTTCTTTATGTATACTACTCCCAGTTAAAGTGTAAAACTGACCTTCTCCATTTAAATCTTTTGCTTCTAGTTTAATAGTTGGTGTGACATCTATAGGATATAAACCATCCCCAGTAAGTGTCACTTTTCTATTATCATCAGTAGTAGTTACTTTTGCTATAGTGTCTGGATCATAATATTTTAAAAATACAGGAAAAGTTATTTGTGTAAAATCTATGTAAGCTGGTGTCCGCATTAAGTCTGCTCCCAAACTCGCTAACTCTGCATTGTATATCCACATACCAGCTTCTGCAGACAAGAATTTAGCTGCTACTTTTGCTTTTTCTTTTAGCCATGTGATAGTACCGTTCTTTGCATAATATTTAGCTCCTATTTCCATTAATTTTACTATATTGTTCTCATTATTCAATCCTTTAAAGATATTTATTAAAGCAATTTTTATATCTTCAGGTTTTCCTTTACTTGAATAATACTCATCTAAAGCTGTTCTAAAAAAACCTTGTTTAGAAAGCCATTCCACCATCTGTAAAGCTACATATTTATCGCCTACAGGCAAGAAGGTAGTAACTGCTCCTATAGCATAGTCAAGTAGTACTCTTTCATTTAAGTCTTTGTTCATACTTTTTATAAAGTTTAAATCTGGAGTATCATAAGGAAGGTATGCCCAACCTGGTGTATAGATAGTTATCTTACTTGGTTGGAAATTAACTCCTTTAACTAAGGCAGTTGATGCATAAAAACCATACAGTAAACCATTTTGAGGGGGAATTAAATTTCCAAATACCCCATGACTTGGAGTATGAATCGGCATTTTAGTAAATATATTTGTAGCTCTATATCTCACAGGGAGCATAGTGTCATTTTCTATAACAAGGTTACCCGTAGTATCCCCTGAAAAAGCATAATACGAAGATGGTCTCTCAGCTTTTATTTTAAAATCATTTATCTCTGCTTGGGGAAGGACTGTAAGACTTGTATCTTCATCAAATATAGAATAGTATATTTTATTACTATCATACATATCTTTTAGTAACACGGTACTGTCTGAGAGAGCTTGAAGAAAGTCATCATCTTGATACAGTAACCTTAAGTTTGCATCTGTTAAATAATAAGCATCATTTGCAAGAGATTCCTCAAACTTCTCAATGAAATAAGCGCTGCTTAATGCGATACTATCTTTAACTTCTCGCGGTGTTCCACCTTGAGTTAAATAGTTATGATCAATTGCATTTAAGATAAGACTAATTGCTGTCTCTTTTGCACTCAATACAGTAGTTGTTTCATTAGGTAAGAGAGTTGTAAACATATATATAACATATTCACTATTTATAGGGTTTTGAAGCATTATATATGCGTCTATTATCTTGTCTTTTGGGGTTTTTATATTTACATTACCATTACTATCTGGTGAGTACGTGTTAAATGCTACTTCAACATTAGCATCTATCATATCTATAGGTGAAGTAGCGGGAAGTTCTATACTTACACTTACAGAAGTTGAGTTATTTTCCCAGTCAATATAGCCAGGGTCTATAGAATCTTCTTGTACAAATAATCCTGTTTTAGAATACCAATCACGTAATATACTGGTTAAATCTTCAAGTTGAACTTTTGTGTCATCTGAATAGCCAAGGGCTATACAATTTCCTTCTTCTATAAATACATCATTTTCATAACTACTATCAGCAAAACTGGAAGCTGTACATTGATTTTGGGGTAAATTCTCAATACATACTGAATCAGAAGGTGCATTATCTTTATAAATTATATTAACAACACAAGAACTAATATTCCATTCATTTAAAATCTTCTCAATAGCTTGTGAATGTTTAGATATGGAATTTAAGTAACTTGTTGCAGATATAACATTAGAAGGATCTGCATTAATGTTTGATAGTATCCTCTGAGAAGCTAAGTAAGCAGGATCATTTTCAGGATCTTGCGCATTAGCTACATTCGTTTTTGAACCTAAATTCTTAGTAAAATATACAGCTACTTCTGCTTTATTTGTAATTAGGTCTTGTCTCTCTATGGCTGCTGCTAATTCAACTGTTGAGAGTGTTGGAAAGTTTGCAGGTGTTAAGTCTAGAGTTAAAGATAACTCCATAAACTCAGCTACCATATCAGATCTTGACTTACCATTATCCAGAAGACCCTTCCAGTATTCCACACCTTGTGCATCTCCTTCTCTTCCTAAAGAGTTCTGATAAATAGCTTGTACAAATACTTCATTACCCATACTTGAGTATGTACTAGAAAATGTTGGGTGTGATGCAAATCCAGAGGCA
>NZ_JBLHOE010000008.1:0-61173 GCF_047622445.1 Sulfurimonas sp. | reverse complement strand
CATAATATATATCCTCTCCTGTTGGGTTATCATCATCATCAACTATTGAGCTTGTTGGACACTCATCTAAACAAGCATCACACGAAATACATAAATCTGTAATACGAACTGACATTTTCTATCCTTTAAATTAAACTAAGAGGCCATCTTATCCTCATCAATTTAAAATTTCATTAAACATTTTTACTAGTTTGGGTTTCCATAAGTGATTTGCTTTAGAGTTATCTACTAAAACTCACTAATAGGGGATTACAGAAAGAGAGAAAAAAGAGTAGAATTAAACGAAAAAACCAAAGAAAGTTAGCTTTTCTTTGGTTTTTTCTTCTTATTTTTTTCTATTGTTTTACTGAGGCTTGATTGCAAGTATCCATCCTGATACGATCATCATAAAATACTTCAAGCCACTCAATGATATGCTCTTGAGTTAAGACAATAGCACCTTTTTTCTGTTCTAAGTTAATATCACTTACTGGTTTTACATTTTTAAGGTACTCTCTAGCCTCTTTTAAAAGACTTATTTGTACCTTTACATCTAATTTACTCATATACAATCCTTTAAGTTCTTTTCATCATAATTTTAAAGTGTAACCAATCTATACCTTATAAAGCTTTAAAGAATGAATTTTCATGTTTTTTTAAGTAAAAGATGAAGAGTATACAAAAATTTCATATCTAAAGGGATAGTGTTAATTTATAAGACTTAATTATATATATTAAGAGTTAGTAGATATAATTTTTCATCTTAAATATTTAGGCTACGTAATGAATACAACTGATATGCTTAGAAGTTTTCCTCAGGCTCTTATATTCAACCTTAGTAAAGAGTACTCAATAAATGCTATTTATGGAGAGCAACGTAAATTACTTGCAGAGAATTTTGATTTAACCAAGGTTATCAAGTTGTCAATGTTATTTGATAATGGTGTTTATAATAAGCTTCTAAGTTTATTACATGGAGAGGTCAATTCTCTGAGTATTACATTTTTAAATCACGATTATGATGTTTATTTAAACACTGGGGAAGATGAAGAAAACTCTTTATTATATCTGATTGATATAACACGTTTTAGTAATGTAGAATCTCAACTTAAAAAAAGTGTGAATGACTTAGTTTCTAAAAAAGAGGAACTTCAAGCTGTTTTTGATTTAGCTGCAAATGGGATATCTATATTAGACCATAATGGAATGTTTCTATACGCAAATAAATTTTTTCAAAATATGATGGAATATACAATGGAAGAACTTTATAGTGAGTCTTGTATTTCTTTGTCTTCGCCAGAGTATGCAAACGCTTCTGAGACAGCTGTAGAAAAAGCCATAAAATATGGTAGCATCCAAAATTTCCGTAAGGTATGTGTTACAAAATCAGGTTTACATTTAAATGCGAGTATGTCTCTTAGTTATTTAAAAAGTCGTGATGAAATTGTTATGATTACTTCAGATATTACACAAGATATAAAGTATCAAGAAGAACTTAAATGTCAAGTTGAACTAGAAGTAGCGAAAAGAACTGAGCAATATGAAATCATGTGTCATCAGTCGCGTTTAGCCGCAATGGGTGAAATGATAGATTCAATAGCCCATCAATGGAGACAACCTTTGAATGGATTGGGTCTTATTGTTCAGGGATTAAAACATATTAGTAGAAGTGAGACCTTGGATAAGGAGTCTTTAGTAGAGATTGAGAGTGAGATTATGGAGAAGATAAACTATATGTCTCAAACTATTGAGGATTTTAGTGGCTTCTTTCGTATATCTAAAACAAAAGAAAGTTTTGATGTGCTTCACAGTATTGAAGATGCTCTGCGTTTGATAGACGTACAACTTAAATCTCATAATGTAAAAGTAAGTATAAAGTCTAAAGAGGAACTCTCTCAAGAAGTAATCGGTTTTCCAAATGAGTTTAAACAGGTTGTGATGAACATAGTTCATAATGCCATGACAGCTATTGTAAAAACATCTCAAAAAAATGGAGCTATTGATATTGTTTTGGACTCTGTGGAAGAAAAACTCACTATCTGTATAGTAGATAATGGTGGCGGTATAGAAGAGAAAAATTTAGATAAAATATTTGACCCATATTTTACAACCCGAGAAAATGGAAGTGGAATAGGGCTTTATATGTCCAAGGTTATTATTGAACATCATATGCAAGGGTATTTAAATGTTCAAAACCATAACGATGGTACAAAGTTTTGTATAGAGTTACGATGTAAGGAAAGTAAGTAGTATGGAAGCTTTACACAAGCGTTTATCAATGCATACAATATTGGTAGTAGAAGATGACCCAAGTACACTTAAATGGCTTGTCCGAGTTCTAAAAATTTACTTTAAAGAGGTCTACTCAGCGACAAATGCTATGGATGCTCTAGAAATATTTACACAAACACCGACAGATATTATTGTAGCTGATATACAAATGCCAGAAGTAGATGGACTTAGCTTTTTACATAAAATCTCTGTTATTTCACCACAAACTTTGCGTGTAGTGATGACTGCATTTAACTCCCAACCTTACTTAAACCGTGCAGTTGAATCGGGTGTGCATCTTTATCTAAAAAAACCTATAGACATAGATGAACTTTTAGTGGCCCTTTCTTCTCATATGCCAGAGTCTATCTCTATCCCTACTATCTCCAACTTAGGAGAGGGCTTTCATTATGACTCTGATAAAAAGATGGTTTATAAAGAAATTCAAGCGGTTAAACTTACAAAAAAAGAGCTTTTACTTTTAGAACTACTTATTAAAAATAGACAAGGTGTTGTAGGCTTGGAAATGATAGAACAAAACCTTTATGATGAACCAGTATCAGATGATGCTATCAGAATGGTAGTTGTCGGTTTACGTAAAAAACTTTACCCATCACTTGTTGAAAACCTCAAAGGTTTGGGCTACCGTCTCAATCTTTCCTAAAATCCTTATAAAAACCTTATTAATAGCTTATTAATAACTTTTAATCTTTCGTTACCATCTCTCTATAGAAATTAAAGGAGTGATGTATGAAGAAGAAAATTCTTATAGTTGGTGGTGGTACTGCTGGAACCATGACAGCTAATAACCTTGCAAATAAACTTATGCCAGAAATTGATCGTGGAGAGATAGAAATCATGATGATTTCTGACTCAAAAATTCACGTATACCGTCCAGGGGCAATGTATGTAGCCTTTCATAAAGCTGCAGGACACGAGTTTATTCGTGATCAGCGTTCTCTGCTTATGTTGGAGGTTGGTTTTAAAGTTGATAAGGCTGTTGAGATAAATACAAAAGGTAATTTTGTAAAAGGCTCAAGTGGAGAAAAATATAACTATGACTTTTTAGTTCTTGCAACAGGTTGTGAAGTTGCAGCTGACAGAATCCCTGGACTTAAAGAGGGTGGCGATTGGTTTTATAGTTATGAAGGTGCTAAAGCAATAGCTAAAAAATTTGCAGCACTTAAAAGTGGTAGAGTTCTTGTAACTGTAAACTTTCCAAAAACTCCAAATATCCCTCACCAATGTGGTATCGCGCCAGTTGAGACTACAATGATGTTACATGACTTTTTAACTGAAAAAGGTATACGTGATGATATTGAGATTATATACACATACCCAACAAAATCTCAAGCAGTAGAAAATGGTCTTTTCTTACAAGCTCCAACTTCTGATGTACTTCCTAGTATCTTTGATAGTATCAATGTAAAATATAAAACTAAGTTTACCCTTGCTAAGGTAGATCCTAAGAAAAAGATAGCATACTCAGAAGAAGGTGAAGAGATGGAGTTTGATATATTAATGTCAACGCCACCATTTATTGCTGCTGAAGTTATTCGTAAATCAGGATTATCAGAAGCACTCGATGATGAAGGTTGGTTACCAACTGATAAACAGACTCTGAAAGTTAAAGGTTTAGATAATGTTTATACCCTAGGCGATACTGTAGATTTATCTGTATCAAAAGCTGGTGGTACTGTTCATAATCAAGTAGATGTACTTGTAGATAACATCGCCGCGGAGTTACGTTTTGGTTATCCAACTGAATCTTATGATGGTAAAGTTATTGCCATTGCTCAAATGGGCTTACAGTGTGGTATGCCACTTTGGTATGACTATGAAGAAGATGTTAAACCAACACCTTGTAGTAAACTCGGTAGTTTTGTGCGTTTAGGTTTTAACAAAAGTTTATATTGGGCTGCCGCACGCGGTATGTTATAGGAGGATTATTATGAGCGAAGAAATAAAAGTACAAAAAACTGCAGCGATGCAAGAGATAGAAGACAAAATGACGATGTTGGTTCAAACTGGAAGAATTGATAACTTAATTGATTTACTTGCTGTTGTTTCAGATCAAATAGAGATGACAACAACTCCAATAGTTGAGAAAATGGTTCATTCTATAGATAATATGGCAAGTGCAGGTTTTGTAACAGAAAATGCTGTTAGATATGCTAAACGTGAAAGTGTAAAGAATGAAGTTCCTAGCCTTTTTGGTATGTTAAAACTACTTAGGGATGAAGATACTAGGAAAGGATTGGCATTTATGTTAAATCTAACCAAAGGAATCGGGAAACAGATGTAAAGTCTTTCTTAGTAGCCACGTAGACTTTCTTCTTTAGTGGCTATTAATTATTTAGATTGTTTATTTATCAAGTATACTTGCTCAAAACTTTCTGAGTCTAAGGCCTTGCTAAAATAGTAGCCTTGAAAGTATTCACAACCTATACTAACTAAAAATTCCAGTTGTTCTTGTGTTTCAACACCTTCAGCGACACTTTTCATATTAAGTGAGCTAGATAATGATACTATTGCTTTTGCAATATCACAACTTTGATGATCATTTGGAATATCATCAACGAAAGACTTATCAATTTTAAGCTTATCCATATCGAAGCGTTTGAGGTAACTCAAAGATGATTGTCCAGTCCCAAAGTCATCAATCGAGAGCTGAAAACCTAAGCTATTTAGCTTATCAAGTTTAATCTTACTATCATCACTATCCATCACTATACGCTCTGTTAATTCAAGATCTATATATTTATAGTCTATACCAACTGAGTCAACAATCCTTTGTAAATCTTCTACAAAACTTTCTTTTTTAAATTGATTATTTGATATATTTAAAGACATGACAAGATCATATCCTTTTTCTCTCCATGACTTAAGCATAGATGCTCCAGTTTTAATTACGAAGTGTTCTAAATCTTTCATTAAGGTAGTATTTTCAGCAATGGGAATAAATTCTGCAGGAGAAATATAATCTCCATCTTTATTCCATCTGATAAGTGCTTCACACCCTATTATTGTTCCATCATGTAGTACTTGAGGTTGGTAATGTAATTCTAATTGCTCATGTGCTATAGCATAGCGTAGACCTGATTCAATTTCTAGTTCTCTTAAGGCATTCTCATTCATACTACTTGTATAGTACTCATATCTATTTTTACCATTTTCTTTTGCTCTATACATAGCGGTATCAGCAAACTGCATAAGTTTATCTTTAGAAGTTGTATCATCAGGGTAAAGACAAATCCCGATACTAGCCGAGGGGTAAATTTCTTGAGAAGATAGTACAAGTGATTGTTTAATGTTCTTTATGAGAGATTCTGCAAGATATGTAACATGGTTGTCTTCACGTATATCTTCGACTAAGATAGTAAACTCATCACCACCAAGTCTTGCAACTGTATCACTTTCTCGTACACTTTTTTTGATACATTTCGCAATATGTTTAAGAAGCTCATCTCCAGTATGATGCCCGAGAGTGTCATTAATACTTTTAAAATTATCAAGATCAATAAATATCATTGCTAGTTTTGTGTTTGCTCTTTTAGTTTTACTAATCGCGTGATCTACTCTATCTTGAAAAAGTTGTCTGTTTGGAAGATTTGTAAGCGTATCGTAATATGCAAGCTGGTTTATTTTCTCTTGTGTCTCTTTTTGCTCAGTTATATCTATAAAAACACCAATGTAGTTTGTTAAAACATTTTCTTCATTGAAAACTTTATAGATTGTAAGCCACTCTGCATAAAGTGAACCATCTTTACGTCTGTTCCAAATTTCTCCTGACCAACTTAAATCATTGCTTATAGCGGTCCATATTCTTTTATAGTCTGCCTCGCTCTGCTTCCCAGATTGGAGTATAGTTGGTTTTTTACCAATAACTTCTTCGCTACTATAGCCTGTGATTTTGTTAAACCCTTGATTAACCATAATGATATTTTTCTCTATATCGGTAACCATGATACCTTCAGAGGTTGTTTGAAATACTATATTGATTAATTTAAGATCTTCTTTTGATCTAAGCTTGCTTTGGCTAAATATATCTTGCAGTACACTAGTTACCTCAGAAAAGTTTTGAGAAAGATCTTTTATCTCTTGGATATAACTATCAGGCCATTCCATTTTCTCATTATTTTCTATTTTAAGCGGTAAATCCTTTGCAACATTATTTAAGCGAGAAATAGATACGAACATACTTTTTGTAACAAGGAATGAGAGAATAGCGGCAAAAATAATAATTCCCAAAAGTACATAAAAGGTGTATATATAAATTTCTTGCAGTTTATCAATCGAGTCCGCAATACTAAGTTTTATAAGTAATGGATAGTTCAAAGTACTTGATGCCGGTATCTCATACATATAAGCAGATTTTTTCCATTTAAGCATCTTTGGCATTTTTTTGGATGGAAGCAAATGGTATAAATTACCCGCTAAAGGAGTTTTTGTAGATTCTTGAATATACTTTTGCAAGTTAATATGGTCTTCGTTTCTAGTAACAGCAAAAACTCTATCATCAATCAACAAGAGCAATTCAATATTTGGATATATAGATTGGCTTTGGAAGAAATTCATGAGTAATGAGTATTTAACTTCACCAATATAACAATGATTATTATGGTGTATATGTGCAAAAATAGTTTCATCTTTTATAAATAAATTATTATTTTCTGAACACTGTATATTTGGAGCTTCTGTTGTTTCAAGAGAATTATTTGTAGCTACAATTTCTAAGTCATGTATACCCATTTTCCATATACGATTAAAATCAGAGGATATATTCAATTTAATTATATTATTATTTTCTTTGTGAATATCTATAGTTTGAGAAAGTTCAGTGAATATATACTGAGTGAAATGTTCCACTTCTCCTTCGAGATGCTTTCCTACTTGCGTTAGTTTTTTTATATTCTGATTTTTAAAATGTTCAAATGTATTTTTACTAATTAAGTTTGCAGTAGTAAAAAGTGAAAGTGCTATACTAGTCATAATTACAATGAAAATTAAATTATGTAAAGTTATTTTATCTTTGATATTTTTTTGAAGAATATTAAATCTTGAAAATATAATGATGATGACACTTGCTAAGAGAGCATTGAGAATACCATTAGCTGGCTGTTTTAACATTATAAGTTCAACCTGATTATCAGCGAGCCCTATAAATTCTCCATAAAACAATGGAACAAGCCAAATACCAATAACTAGCCAGTACATTATATCGGCGATAAATATATTTTTAATACGCCATTTTAAAAGTATCCCGACGACTAAGGCCTCTAAGACAAAACTATAAAAAGCATAAGGGTGTCCCCATAAATAGATGGTAGAACTCTGCACTGCAATAGCTACAATAAGACCTATACTGATACCAAAATAGTAGAGAGATAAAAATATAAAGATAGACCCAAAGATTTGATTTACACCAAAGAACATTTCTACATTATAAAAATTTCCTAATAGGCCTAAAGTCGTAAAAAGAAGAATCAAAAGTATTTTATTCATATCTATCCTCAATAACTACATGTAAAATAAAGTCTTTGTATTCTTACATTTATTAGATTAAATATAGATAACATTAACGGTTTTTATACAATTTATTCCGTAATTATGTTGAAATAATTTTCTCTACTTTATAATGTAAGGCCTTCTTTATTGCATTTAAATTTATAAATGTATTTTATTAGAGTCTCAAGTTTCCAGAGTATAATCTCATTAAAAAAGAGATTTATGCAAGATCAAACTATTACCAGAAAAAATATCCGCTCTATGATGGATCGCTTTTATAGTCAGGTACTTAAAGATGAAATCGTCGCTGATTTTTTTATAGATAAACTTGGGGATGAGATGATTAGTGATGAGTGGCAAGGACATTTGGATCTCCTGAGTGACTTTTGGGCATCTACTATCTTAAGTGAGACTTCTTATAAAGGTCAACCTGTCAAGCCACATATACATATGGAAGGTCTTCAGCGAGTAACATTTGAGCGTTGGTTAGAACTTTTTTTTGAGACTGTAGATAAGTACTATACTAAAGAATCAGCTGACATTTTTAAAACTCGCTCTCAGTCCATTGCAAACAATTTTATGAGAGTCTTAGGTATTTAAATCTACTGTGTTATTTACTTTTTTCATCTGCAGGATCAACATAGTTGATAGTTGGAAGAAGGTAAGCAGTTAGTAAAAGTACACTACTCAGAGTAAGCACAATTGTAAGGTCGTAGCCACCCAAAATATCACTTAGCCTTATCTTTCCTAAGTCTGGTCCGATGAAATTTTCTATCCATGGATAAGCAAGAGTAAAAACAGCTCCACCAACCATGCCACCAAGAACTCCTACAAAAGCATCGACTCGTCCTTCTGAAACTGAGACAAAAAATGCAGAGGGACATTTGCCGAGAATGACTAAGCCTGTACCAAAGAGAATGGCACCAATAATAAGACCACCTAATATAGTAGGTTTAATGGCATAACTAGCATAACCAGCATCGACAAGGAAGTAAAACCCTAGACTTGAAAGAGCTACTGTAGTCATAGCCATTCTCGGTACTAAGGTGTCTTCAAATATCATAAATCCAGCCATCTTTTCAAACTTATCAAGACGAGAGTAGAGGATAATAGCACCAAAACAAAACCCTATAAGCAGTACAAGCCACACAGAGCCATTTGATCCATTAGCAACTGTATCAAACATATTTGAGATTTTTTCTATCATACTTTACATCCTTTTTTTTTATAAAAAAATCGACCTACTATCATTCCTGTCCCTAAAGCTACAACGGCAAATATTATGCCACTCACAGCGACTTGAGAACCGCCAGATAAAATATGTCCAGCATTACATCCGCCAGCCAGACGAGCACCAAACACAAGTAAAAAACCTGCTATAAAACTCCAAAGCATACGAGATTTGACAGACTTGTTTTTTCGCTCCCTCCATAGTGTAGGTACGTAGCTTATATGAAAAGTTTTAGTTACAAACACAGACATAAAAAGTCCACCAAAGAATGCTCCTATGAGCATTACCCCTTCCCAAGCACCACTCGTTTCTACCATCGCAGCATATTTATACTCTTCTGGTTCAAGAGAAAAAAGCATATTCGCTAGATAACTCATTCCTGTAGATGCTCCTATGGGACGGTCTGCACCCCAAACTGAAAACGAAAGGAAAAAGAGCAAACTCATTGCAATTCCACCAACCCACCAAGGTATACTTTTTGGCATATAAAATCCTTTATTTAAAACGTTAAGTTCTACTTGTCGTTTTAAAATTATAGAGGAAAAAACTTATAGAAGTCTTATAGAATTTATTGCAGTAACTTAGATGAAACAATATAAAAAATGATAAGGGTAATGCAATTTGCAAGTTAATTAATCATGCTAACTAGTTTTAAACTATCTAAAGCTACTGTCGTAAACTCGCAATAAGTCGATTTTTATTCAAGAGTAAATCAAGTGCGTCGGATATCTCTTTACAAACAATGTCACTGCTAATTAAAGCTTTTGTACTACACCCTTCATCACCTATAATTGCAATTGACACTGCTGCATCTTTTAACATCTGTGCATCATTATTTCCATTTCCTACTGCGAAACAAGTCTCTGCCCCGAGTTCTTTTACATAAGTAGCTTTTTCAAGTGTATGATCATCACTGCAAAGTACATTTATTTTCAGCTTGAAATCTTTAAGTTGTGATTGTACATTTCCAAAAGTATCAGATGTTATTACATGGACATTGAGTAGTTTAGAAAGTGTTTTTAGTCGCTCTTTTACTTGTACTTTAAGTATTCCATCTTTGGCTAATGTACCGTTATAATCTAATACAACGTGTCTTAGTGTAAGCTCTTTAAAGTTTGGTATAGATATATTTAGATATTTCATTTGTTAAAACTCTTTTGTTTGGATTTTGTATATGATAGCATTTTTATTATACTAGCCTATAGTTTCTGATACTATTAGAAAAAAGATAAATATGGAAGTTTTATGAGTTTAGTATTAATAGATGATTTTCTCTCAATAGTTTTAGAAAATAAACCTCTCTTAGATGTAAGAGCTCCGGTTGAGTTTGAAAAAGGTGCTTTTCCTACATCTACAAATATTCCAATTTTAGATGATAAACAGAGGCATCTAGTTGGAATATGTTATAAAAAAAATGGGAATGAGGCCGCTGTAAAACTAGGTAAAAAATTGGTAAATAAAGAAGTTCAGGCACAAAGAGTATTTGAGTGGAAAACTTACCTTAGTGAGAACCCTTATGCATATCTGTATTGTTTTAGAGGAGGCCAGCGCTCAGGTATAACTCAATCTTGGTTGGAAGAATCTGGAGTAAGTATTTCTAGACTTAAAGGTGGATATAAGGCCTTTCGAAACTTTTTGATGGAAAAATCTCAAGAGCTTAGTACTAATACAAAGACGATTATAATAGGGGGTAATACTGGTTCAGGAAAGACTATTTTACTTAATCGACTTGATAATACCGTTGACCTTGAAGGACTTGCAAAGCATAGAGGATCTTCGTTTGGAAAGTTTATATCCTCTCAACCATCACAAATTGACTTTGAAAATGCATTATATTATAAACTGATACAGCATAGTGCCCAAGGGCATAAGCACTTAGTTATTGAGCATGAGAGTCGTAATATTGGACGTGTATATATTCCAGAAGTAATTTTTGAAAACTTTAATAAAGCTGGTCTTGTTATTTTACACACTCCACTCGATGAACGGGTGGAGATAACATACGAAGAATATATTATCAATGATTTAGCGGAATATACAACTATCTTCGGGCAAGAGGGAAGGGTTAAGTGGTATGAAAATATGAGTGCAGGCTTTGATAGAATAAAAAAACGCTTAGGAAGTGAGCGTTATCTTATTATAAAAAATCTACTTGCACAAAGTTTTGCGGGTTCAGATGAGGGACACAAAGAATGGATAAAAATCTTACTTAGTGAATATTATGATCCTATGTATGAGTACCAGATTAAAAAAAGTTCTTTACCCATATTATTTGAAGGAAATGCACAAGAGGTATTTGAGTTTATAAAAAATAGTGAAAAAAGTGAGTTTATATAAAAGGTTTTACTAATGGGTGGTTTTGAAGGCGGAGATGAAGGTGGGTTTTGGGATGTTGATAGTATTGCCACTTTAATAGACAAAAAAAATGACAATAAATCGAAGAATACGAAAAAAGAAAAGTTATATATAGAAACAAGTGATTCAGGCTACAGTATTAAAGCCCATGCAAAAGTAAATATATTTTCAAAAGTTACTGGCTATAACGAAGGGAAACCTACAATACTCACACGTTGCATGCGTGTAGAAGATTTATACGATAGCATAAGCTTTGTGCCTTGTAAGTGCAACACTTTTACAATTGAGGGTTGTGATGAAATTCTTTTAGAATCTAACAGCATTTACAAAGCTTATAAAGTACTGTGTGACTTCACCGCTGATTCAGAGATTGAAGATTTCTTCAATGAACATAAGGTGGTCGTGAGTAAAGTTATTCCTTATCAAGCAGGTCTTGGAGGAGCTTCTTCTGATGCCTCAGCGTTTATTCGTTTGACTAAAGAGGTATGTAATCTTATACTAAGTACTGAGGAATTAGTAAAAATAGGAAGTAGTATAGGTTCAGAACTGGCTTTCTTTATCTATAACTATCCCTCTGCCAATATTTCAGGTTTTGGAGAAATTGTTGAGCCATTTGAAGAGGAGCCACTTGGGTTTGAATTCTATACGCCAGACATAAAATGTGATAAGACTCTTGTCTCTAAAATAGTTAAAAAACATTCCTTAACTAAAATCTCTTCGTCGTCATTTTCTGATTGGGAGAAACTGGATTCAAAAAATATTTTAGAGCTAAGCTCAGACCCAGTTTATTTAAATGACTTCTATGCAGCGGCACTTTTTACTTATCCAGAATTAAAAAAAGAATCCAAAAAAGGTTGGTTGTTTTCTACTTGTAGTTTTTTTAGAGTACTCAAGTAAACAAAAAAAAATTAAAGTAAAATTAAATTACTTCAAGGTAGTATAATAATATGAAACTAATACTATTCATTACTCTTACTGCTACCTTACTCGCTGAAAATATTTTAAAGCCTTATACTGAGGATGGGAAAATATTACAAATTGCTGTGAGTACATTTGAAAAAAACAATGTAGATAAAAAAACTTTACTATCTGGTTCAAAAAAATATTATTATAATACGGGTGAGTTACACCTAGAATATAATTACATTAAAAAAGATGAAATTATAGTAAAAAAGTATTACAAATCTGGACAAATTTATTTAATTAGTACTTATATAGCTGATATAAAAAATGGACTTTCAAAAGTTTATTATGAAGATGGAATACTTGCTGCAACAGTTTCATATTCTCAGGATAAAATGGATGGAAGATATGATGAATATTATACTAATGGTACATTACATTATCAAAAGTATTTTACAAATGGAATGTTAGATGGTCCAATTCTTGTCTATGATACAGTCGGAAATAAATCATATCAACTTGACTACGAAAATGTTAGAGAGGTTTGTTATTAGTTATTTATATGATGAACCTACCTGTGTATTTACAGTTGAGAATGGGGAGGCAGTGAGTGCCGGTTTTTATAGTGGTAAAGAATCTGATTGGGATATGAGAGCATCTCCAGGTGACTGGATGAAATGGGTTGCAAAACCTTTCGGTATGACAGGAATTAGGTATAGCACTTACTACAGGTAAATTAAAATTTAAGAAAGGTAATTTTAAACAAATGGTTAAAATACCAAGTATGGCTACTCCATTTGTAAAAAGCTTCGGTTTAATGAATCAAATTGGTGCAGCGTAAACACTAAGTATCAAGTTGAGCATTACGCTCAACTCATACAAATTTTTATATTGAGATAGTTGTTGTCCAAATACCGTGTAAGTTACAACCGGCTATTGCGGTAAGTGATTGAACATTATCAAGTTTTACTGAAAATGAAGCAGCACCACGAGAAATTTCCGGCTCTAAAGTACTTTTACCTATAAGTTTACCATCTGCAGATAAAGAGATAAAATCTATCCAGTGATCAGGTGTACTTGGATGAATAATTCCACCTTGACCAACAGTAATCTCTACTAGTGTATAACCTTTAGCATCTTTACCTTTTACAGTTACTTGAGGAGAATGCTTAAGTTCACCTTTATCCATATTTGCTGAATCTTTTGGTTTCATTTGAGTACGATTCATATGTTCTTCTTTCATCTTAGCTTCAGCACCTACTGCTGCTAATACCGCTGTTGCTCCAACTACTTTTAATGCTTCTCTTCTATTCATGTTTTTTCCTCTTATTTTATGTTTGAGAATATTATAGTGAAAGTTTGTAACTTTCACTATGTTTTAAACTTAGTTCATGTCTGGTCTAGGCGTTCTTTCTGTTGATGCAGGAAGTATTGGCATTGTTAAGACAGGCTTCTTACCATTAAGTACTTTTAAGAAGGTCTCAATAGAACTAGCTTCCTTATCTGTAATAGATGAGCCAAGTTGGATACGACCCATTTCTATGATAGCTTCTTTAAGACTCCAAATTTGACCATTGTGAAAATATGGAGCTGTCTGCGTAATATTACGAAGTGTTGGTACTTTAACCATACCATTAGCATCACCTTTAAAATCACCTACATTTTGGTATTTATATGTAGCTGTTACATTCATCGCATTCATACTTTGACCTAAACTTATGCCAGTATGACAAGTAGCACAACCTTTATTCATAAATGTTTTTAGTCCGTCTTTTTGAGCTTGATTTAATGCATTTTCATTTCCATGTAAAAAACTATCATAAGGAGATGGAGTTACAAGAATTCTTTCAAATGTAGCGATTGTATCTGTAATTTTTTCAAAGCTAATCTTTACATCAGAACCATACGCATTTTTAAATTCAGCAATGTACGAAGGTATCGAGTTTATAGTTGCTTCAACATGTTCTTTAGTTGCTGCCATCTCTGGGTGAGCTTGTATAGGTCCCTGTGCTTGTTTTTCTAAGTCTGGATCTCTTCCATCCCAAAATTGAGCATCAAAAAACACTGCATTGTAAACAGTTGGTGAATTTAAGTGATGAGGGTTTGCAGTCCATTTATGTCCAATTGCTGCTGATACGCCGTCGTCTCCACCCTCTCCAAGGTTATGACAAGTATTACAACTAATAATACCACTTTTAGATAACCTAGGGTCAAAATATAATTTTTTTCCGAGTTGTACTTTTGCATCAGTAAGAGGATTTTTTGGATTGTCAATCAATTTCATAAGCTCAGTTTTTGAGTTAGGAATTGGTTCAAGACCAGCTTTTTTAGCTGTATCTATTAAACTTGAAGCACTTAGTGTTAGTGTAGCAAATGCTACGGAAGTTATAATTTTCATTATTTAGCCTTATATAATTGTGGGCGAATTCTAGTAAAGTAAACCTTAAAGGAAAATTATTATCTTTAACTATATGTTTTCTATTGAGTTTACTTGAGGCGTATAAATAGGGGTTTAATTCGTATGTTTAAAAAAATTATGCTAAAATCCCCTCATATTATGAAAAATGGACAAAGATAATGAAATTAAAAAAATGGATAGTTTTAGCAATAGTGTTAGTACTATTTTATTACATATTTATCGTAAATATATTAGTCACACTTTCAATTATTGCTGCTTTATATATACTATTTAAAATCTATAAGGTCTACGCTAAAAATAAATTAAGAAAGATATCAAGTTCTAAAGAATTATTTAGAGAAAGTGAGTTAGGATTATTTATTGCACTTGTTGCAAAGGTTGCTAAAGCAGATGGACGAGTTCAAGAGCTTGAAGCACAACTCATAGGTATGATGTTTGATGATATCTCTGGAGTCTTTCCTGATAAAGAAAAAACAAGAACTATATTAAAAGATATTTTTAACGAAGAAAAAGAAAAAGATGGAGACACAAAGGAGATAGCACAATCCTTAAATATATTACTCGGTCGTAGTAGATTAAAACGTAGACAGTTTGTAGAGTTTTTAATTCAACTTGCTTTTGTGGATAATGGAATTAGTCCTGATGAAGATAAGGTTTTACGTGAAATTGTAACTGAGCTAAATATAACTCTACATGAATATGAGGCGCTACTCAGTAAGTTTGAAAGTATGGTAAAAAACAAACAACAAAGCATGAGTCTAAATGATGCGTACAAAATTTTAGGTGTGAGTGAAAGTGATGATATCAGCGTAGTTAAAAAGACATATAGAAAACTTGTGAGACAGTATCATCCAGATATTATTAAATCACAAGACAAAGATGAAGCCTATATAGAAGAGGCAACAGCTAAAACACAAGAGATAAATCAAGCCTACGAGATCATTAAAGAATCAAAAAAAAAATAGAATAAAGTTTTTTTATTAGGTACTAATTACGAATATCTACATCTTTTCATAATTAGCAAAAAAAATAGTGAAAATAATATATTTTAAGTTAAATTTGTTATACTTACTTGATTAAAATTAAAAAACAGGAGCTATGATGGCACTTATAGACGATATTAAAGAAGTAGTAGTAGAGCAATTAAGCGTAAGCGCAGATGAAGTAAAAGAAGATGCAAAGTTTGTTGAGGATTTAGGTGCAGATAGCCTAGATGTTGTTGAATTAGTAATGGCTCTTGAAGAAAAATTTGATATTGAAATTCCTGATGATGAAGCAGAAAAAATTCAAACACTTAACGATGTAGTTACATACATTGAAAATAAGTAATTAGTAGAATTACTTATTTTAACTAGAGGGAAACCTCTTAGTTAAAAATACAAATATTTTTAATAGTTAGTTCCTGCTAATTTTTAAAAGTATTTTATATTTCAGGGAGAATAGTAAATGAGAAGAGTAGTAGTAACTGGTCTAGGTATGATAAATTCAGTTGGTAATGATAAAGAAACATCGTTTAAAGCAATATGTGATGGCGAATGTGGAATTGATACTATTACAATTTTTGATCCTGAAGCTTACAGTGTTAAAATTGCAGGTGAAGTAAGAAATTTTGATCCTTCAACTGTTATGGCTCCAAAAGAGGTAAAAAAAGCAGATAGATTTATTCACCTCGGTTTAAAAGCTGCTCAAGAAGCAATGGCTGATGCAAATATATCTGAAGATACTGATATGACAAGATTCGGAATCTCTGCAGGTTCTGGAATCGGTGGCCTTCCTTCGATTGAAAAAAACTCAAAGATTTTAGCAGATAGAGGACCTAGAAGAATTTCTCCATTCTTTATTCCTGGAGCTCTTGTAAATATGCTTGGTGGATTTGTTTCAATTGAACATGGAACGAAAGGTCCAAATCTTTCAAGTGTAACTGCATGTGCAGCCGGAACGCATGCTATTAGTGAGGCAGCAAAAACAATTATGTGTAATGGTGCTGAGAAGATGCTTGTTGTTTCAGCTGAGTCTGCAATTACTGGCGCAGGAATTGGTGGTTTCGCCGCAATGAAAGCACTTTCAACAAACAATGATGATCCAAAAGGCGCTTCAAGACCATTTGATGCAAACCGTGATGGTTTTGTAATGGGCGAGGGTGCTGCCGCTTTAGTACTAGAAGAATATGAATCTGCAAAGGCACGTGGAGCAAATATTTATGGTGAACTTATCGGTTTTGGTGAAAGTGGAGATGCAAATCATATCACTACACCATCACTTGATGGTCCAGCACGTGCGATGAAAGCTGCATATACAATGGCAGGAGAACCTAAAATTGATTATGTAAATGCTCATGGTACATCTACTCCAATTAACGATAAAAATGAGACTGCTGCTGTTAAGGAATTACTTGGTGGTAAAGAAATTTGTCCTCCAATGAGCTCTATAAAAGGTCAAATTGGTCACTGTCTTGGTGCTGCTGGTGGTATAGAAGCTGTTACATGTTTAATGGCTATGAGAGATGGAATTATTCCTCCTACAATTAACTATACAACTCCTGATGAAAACTGTGATTTAGATTATGTCTCAACTGGTGCCCGTAAAGCTGAATTAAATGTTTGTATGAGTAACTCATTTGGTTTTGGTGGAACAAATGGTGTTCTTATCTTTAAAAAAATCTAGATAAGGATCTGTAATGGCTACATATTTAGAGTTTGAAAAAAAAATAAAGATTATTCAAGAAAATATTATTTCTGCTCAGGTGCGTCATAATGAAAGTGATATTGAAAAATATCAACTAGAATTAGATAAAGAAGTTGAAAAAACTTACGGAAACTTAACAGATTTTCAAAAACTTCAGCTTGCACGTCACTTGGATCGCCCTTACGCACTCGACTACATAAACCTTATAATGAGAGATAAGTATGAGATTCATGGAGATAGACATTACCGTGATGATGAAGCGATTCTTTGTTATATGGGTTATATTGGCGATGAAAAAGTTATGCTTATTGGTGAACAAAAAGGTCGAGGAACTAAAAATAAGATACGAAGAAACTTCGGCATGCCTCATCCTGAAGGATACAGAAAAGCACTTCGTGCGGCTAAATTAGCTGAGAAATTCAACATACCTCTTTTAATGCTAATAGACACTCCAGGTGCATATCCTGGTCTTGGTGCCGAAGAGCGAAACCAATCAGAAGCAATAGCAAGAAACCTCTTAGAGCTAGCAGAACTGGACACACAAACTGTATCTATAGTTATTGGTGAAGGTGGATCTGGTGGAGCACTAGCAATTGGTGTTGCTGATAGATTTGCTATGATGAGATACTCTGTATTTTCGGTTATTTCACCAGAAGGATGTTCTGCAATTTTATGGAATGATCCTAAAAAAGCTGAAGCTGCAACTAACGCTATGAAAATTACAGCTTCAGACTTAAAAGAATTAGATCTCATTCATGATATTATTAATGAGCCATTAATTGGTGCACATAGAACACGAGATGAGAGTGCAAAAGCTATTTCTGATTACTTTTTAACACAAGTCAAAGAGCTTCGTGAGATGGGTAAAGAAGCTAGAATGGAATCTAGATATACAAGACTTACTAGTGTAGGTGCTTTTTCAGAATAATTTATTTTGAATCTTCTTTTTTTTCAAGATTCTCAAGTCTCTTCTCTTCAAGAAATGGATCAAATTTTGGTCTTTTCTTTCTTGGAGCAGTTTTAGAAAACTTTATCAAATCTTCCACATTATTTACATTTTCATTCATACTTTCTAATGAGAGTTTAAAAAGACCATAGGTAGTGATTACATCACTCATTGCTCTATGGTGCGTTGGGTTTGGATTTAAGTTAAACGTGTCATTTAAGTATGATAATCCATATCTGTACGATGTTAAACTTCTCTCAGCAAGGGCAAGTGAGCATAAATTTCTGTTGAGTAGAGGTTCTAGTCCAATTTTCTCTAAAGATAAAGAGATAAACCTATAATCAAATTTTACATCATGTGCTATAAAGATAGCATCCCCTAAAAACTGTTTAAATTCATACAAAACACTTTTTAAACTTGGAGCATCCTTTGTATCCTCTACTGTGATACCTGTGATATCGGAGATATAAGAATTTATCTCCGTACAATGTACTAAAGATTCAAATTCTTCAGTGATCTTTCCATATTTAATTTTGACACCTGCAATTTCAATAATTTGATGCTTGTCAATTTTAGAACCATTTGTTTCTATATCTACAATACAAAATTCTGCTTTCTCAAGGGGTAAAAACTTGGTGCCAAAGTAGTAGTAGCCTTTACTTTTAACAATGTCTAAACCTTGTGCTCTCCATAATTCTAGAGAATAATCTAAGCTATCATTTATTTGTTCTTTTAGTTTTTCAAGTGGGAGTCCACGAGTCGAAAGTCGTGAGATACTTTTCTCATCAAGGGGAAAATGGTTAGCTAGCATTATGTATAAAATCTTTTACTTTTTGAGGGTCTTTGATTCCCTTTGAACTTTCTACGCCAGAACTAACGTCAACACCATAAAATCCATACTTTTTAAGTGCTATAACATTAGTGTTATCAAGTCCACCTGCTAAAATAATTTGAGAGTTATCAGTATTCTCAAACCATTCAATATTGATTCTTTTTCCAGCCCCACCATAAGCTTCGCAGTATGCATCAACGAGTTTGTATTCATTAGGGTATTTAAGGATATCTTTTTGTGATTGTGCACGGATTACTTTGATATGTGGGACCATAAGTTCTTTGTATATGTTGACTTCTGCATCAAAATGAAGTTGAGCTAGTGTCGCACCAACTTCTTGGCAGGTAGTGTTTATTGTATTTGCATCTACATTGACAAATAAAGCAACTTTTTCAACAAATGGAGGAAGCTTTTCTATAATTGCTTTTGCCTGAGCTATTGTGACATACCTAGGAGATTTTTCATAAAATACAAAACCTAAAGCATCAGCACCAGCATTAATTGCGTGCATAGCATCTTCATAAGAAGTAATTCCACAAATCTTAGTACGCATTAAATCTGTAAGCTCTTTATAGCTTCAGCTCTATCTTTGTGTTTAAATACATAGCTTCCAGCAACAACAACATCAACACCAACATCTTTAAGTGCTTGAATGTTTTTATCACTTACTCCGCCGTCTACTTGTATGAGACAGTTTGGATTTATTTTATTGCGTAGCTCATTTAATCGTGCAGCTTTTGGAATAACGGAGTTAATAAAACTTTGCCCACCAAAACCGGGATTTACACTCATAAGTAAAACCATGTCTAAATCCGCTAATAGGTACTCAACAGATTCAGGTGGGGTATGAGGATTTAAAACAATAGCAGGTTTAATCCCAAGAGAGCGTATTTTTTGAATAAGTCTATGGGGATGTTTTTCCTCTTCAATATGAAAAGAGATATATTCAGGTTTTAAAGGTGCAAAAAGTTCTACAAAAAAAGTATTGCTTTCAACCATAAGGTGAATATCAAGAGGTTTAGTTGCAACTTTTGCAATGGCAGATACAACAACTGGTCCAATCGTCATATTTGGTACAAAATGACCATCCATTACATCTATATGAACGAAATCACAGCCAGCATTACATATCTCTTCTACATCACGCTGTAAATTTCCAAAATCAGCAGATAATACACTTGGAGCTACTTGCACAATTACACCTCTTTATTTAAAGTGCGTAATTATAACAAAGTAAGTTTATAAAAACTTTTGGCACAGCTTACTGTACGTGGTATTATGCTGAGAAAATCAAGTATTAACGTAGAGTAAGGGGCTTTGCCCCCTAATTCATAATTTTATCTGGTCAAGAAAAATAGGAACTTGTCATTATCAAAGGAAAGGTCAACCTGTACGCCTTTTCTATCTTGTGCAATCTCTTGTAAAGAAGCAATGGTAGGGTATGTTCTTGGTAAAGTTATGTTAACATTGACCTTATTCCCGGCAAGAAGAGACTTTACTTTACCACCGACAATATTTACTAGCTCTGCGAGAGTATCAAGAATTAATTCTAAATCATCAGTCTCTTCACCAATAAGAAGTTGACAGGCTTTCTTAGCGATATCTTTTGGAAAAATCAATATAACCATTCCATCTATATCTCCATAAAAACCTATCGAGCTCGCTATCCTATCATCGTCTTCCTCGACCTTAATTGCATGTACTTCTACTGCTTCTTTGATAGCAGTTGAGTTTGTCATCATTTCTATTGTTGCGACTGTGGCATCAATAAAGCTTGGTAGTTCGGTTACAGTGAGCTTGTTTATAACTCTTTTATTTTGCACAGCTGCGGCAGAACTCGCCCCTAAATCATTTAAAAGTTCTTTATCTCCTAGTATATTTTCCATCTGGTCAAAAAACATAATTCCTGAGTCTTCCATTGTTTCTTTAAAAGCATTTGGAATTTTATCAAAAGTCATTCCAACAAAGCAGATGGTGGCATTGTACTCAGCACCGGAGCTTGAAAGTTTAGAAAAAAAGTTAAGAGCATGAACATTCATACTAATAACCTTATACGCATCAAATATAAAGAGTCTAAAACCAACATTCAAAGAGTTGTTATGGTAGGCAATATTAAACATATTCCCAATTTCAGCATCTAAAAAAGATGAGACTGTGTATATAATTGCATTTCCTGTAACACGGGCAGATACATTTTGTCCCATTTGCCCTAAGTAACTATTTTCAATAACAACATCATATACATTTTCAGCATTTCTTTTAGTGTCAAACTCCTCTTGTGTTTGTGCTATGATAGGGTTATGACCACCATCGTGAAGTTCAATTGCCATAGCCGAACGTTGAGATTTATCTTCATTGAATAGGAGTACATTTTGATTTTTATCTTTATAACTTGAACTAAAAAGATGTGCAATCTCTTGAGAACCAAAGAGTGAAAAGTTTACTTCACCATGGTAAAAATTTAAAATAGCTTTATATTTTTTAAAATTATAATCACAAAATCCTACAGAAGTGTTATTTGATTCTCTTACCTTTGCAAACATCTTTACAAAAGTATCAAGTCCATTACGGTTGAAAAAGACTACTTTTTTGAGTGAGACTAAAATCATGTCTGCATTTAATTTTGTAGTAGCATGAATGTCTTCTATACTTAATAGTGCAGATGCACTGCTTCCATCTAGAAACCCTTGAGGAGAAAAAACTCCTACACCATTTTTGACTACGGCTCTCATATAACCTCCATCAAAGTAGCAAATTCATCATATATATCACTCACATAATCTACTTGAAAATCTATAAAGTCATTAAGTCCTGCTTCTATGAACATTGGTTGCGATAGTTCATAAAAAAGAAGTAGGTGCATCCATTTCCCAAGCAGATTGAGGTCCTCTGCTTTAGAAGGTTTAAACCCAGATGAAGCTTGAACAATTGTAATGATATTTTTAGGCATTTCCCATTTTAGAGAAATCTTTTCGCAAATGTCAAAAAGATCAACTCCACAGAGCCTTGAGAGGATAGTATTTAAATCGAGATCATTTACACTTCTAAGCAAATCTACATCTTCTTTTTTTTCACTAAATAGAGCTTCTGAAACGATGATGCTAGCGGGTAAAAGCGTGATAGCACTTTCTATCTCTATATCTTCTATATGTAAGTGATTCAGGATCTGCTTCCATCTGCGTGAGAGTTTTGCTTGAAGCTCATGAAAAGTACTTTCACGTAATTTAAAAAGTTCCCATTTTTTGGGAGATAAAAGTGTCATCATATAGTTGTAAACAGTTTGTTGTGAAGATGAAACACCTAAAATACCAAAAATTTGTGAAATCTCAGATACTTCATTTTTAAAGCCATAAATAGGTTTATTCACTATATTTTTTAAATAAGCTTTTAATGCTAAGTCTGTTTCAGCAATTTGAGAAGCTTTAGCGAGTTCACCATTATTTAAAAACATAATAGTCGCTTGTAAAGCTTTAGGAGCAGGGGGGATTTTGTCTATAAAAGTATTAATTTCTTCATTTGTAATCAATATATTCTACTTTTGTATGTGAATTTTATATATTTTACCCCTTCAAGTCTAAATAATAAATAAATTTACTAATATATATAAAACTTTAACGTGCTTAAGTTGGAGTTTTGCTTTATATTGCTATAATCCGCAACTTTAAAAATATTAAAAGGAACTCACTATGGCAAGAAGATGTGCTATTAGCGGCAAAGGCCCTATGAGTGGAAACAATGTTTCTCACGCAAAAAACAGAACAAAACGTCGTTTCTTACTAAACCTAAGAACAGTTCGTATCACTCTTGAAGATGGTACTACAAAGAAAATTAAAATTTCTGCTAGAGAATTAAGAACACTTAAGAAAAACTCTTAAGTCTTCTTATCTTTTTAAGTATAGGAAAATGATTTGAATCTTTTAGAAAGGATTCGCAAATTTCTACACTGGGAGAAATCTCCCACCCCCAATGTTAAACTACTACCTGAAATTTACCCACATTTAAAAGCATTCCGATTACCTTTAATTCTTACAGTTATGACTATGATGGTTGGAACAATCGGCTATGTTCTCATTGATAACTTTACCCTCATGGATGCGATATATCAAACGGGTATAACATTTACAACTGTTGGTTTTGGTGAAATCGCTGAAGTCTCAGATGCTGGAAGAATTTTTACAATTACCCTTATTATTGCAGGGTTTGCGACATTTTCAAGTGCTATAGGTATTTTAGTTGCGGAGTTAAATAAGGGAATAGTTGTTTCCATCTTAAAGGAGCGAAGAATGCTGTATCAAATAGCAAGACTCAAAAATCATTTCGTTGTTTGTTATCATAATGATTACACTATAGAAGTTACGAAACAGCTTCGTGAAAATCATATTCCTTTTGTTGTGATTGATCCAAGACCTGAGATTCATGAATGGGCTGTTAAATATAGATATTCAACATATCTTCAAGCTGAGCCATATACAGAATTAACGATGCTAAAATCACATCTTGCTTCGGCAAAAGGTGTAATTACTCTATCAAATTCTATTGCTGATAATATTGCTTTAATAGCATCTGTGAGACTTTTTGAAAAAGAACACGCGCTTCCTAATCCTTACTTTGTTATTGCGACTGCTGAAGCAATAGGTGATGTTGAAAAGCTTAAAAAACTTGGATCTGATTCTGTTATTTCTCCTACAAAATTAACTGCTCAAAGAGTTTCTGCAATGGCTGCACGTCCAGATATGGAAAACTTACTTGAAGAATTTTTATATAAAAGTGATAATCCTCTTGATATGGAAGAAGTATTTATTCCAAAATATTCTTGGGCAGTACTTAAAAAGCTTAAAGAAACACATCTAAGAGATATTACAAATACTTCCATTATTGGAATTACACGTAAAGATGGAAAATTTCTTTCTATGCCTAAGGGTGATATCCTCATTACAAGTGAGTGTAAAGTTCTTGTAATTGGAACACAAAGTAATATACAAATATCTAAAGAGATATTGACGCAGAGAAAAAGACCAAAGGAAACGAGATTTGTATAAGATTGAAGAAGTAAGTAACGGTGTTTGTGCAAGTCAAGGTTTTTATGCTGATGGCATAAGTGCAGGCTTAAAAGCAAATGCTGCAAAAGATATGGCTTTTATATATAGTGATGCAGAATGTAAGATAGCTTCTGTTTTTACGACAAATAAAATGACAGCAGCACCTATTAGACATTTTCGAGCAAAGGGAGAGTTTAAAACGAACTTTGTCCTTATTAACGCGAAAAATGCAAATGCTATGACCGGTAAGGCTGGTATAAAAGATATTGATGAAATTTTAAGTCATTGTAGTGAAGATGTTATAAATCCTCTTATGAGTTCTACCGGTGTTATTGGTGTAAGACTTCCTAAACAAAAAATTATTGATGGTATGAGACTTTTTGATTTAAGTGTTAAGAATCCAAATGCAGCAGCAAATGCAATTATGACAACTGACACTTTCTCAAAAGAAAAAGCATTTAAAATCACTTTTGAAGATGGAAGCTCTTTTATCATCGGTGCAATGGCTAAAGGAGCAGGGATGATTAATCCTGCTATGGCTACAATGCTTTGTTTTATTACTACTGATGCTTTAGTTTCAAAAGACGAGATGCAAGAAATTCTCGATGAAGTTACTCTTACAACTTTTAATGCGGCAAGTGTAGATGGAGATACTTCTACAAATGATACGGTAATGCTTTTAGCTAATGCTAAAAGTAAAACATATCAAAGAGAAGCATTTAAAGAGGCCCTTCATAAAATTATGCTTTTCTTAGCGCAAGAGATGGTAAGAGATGGCGAAGGTGCTACAAAATTAGTTACGTATAAAGTAACAGGTGCTAAAGATAACAAAGAGGCTGAGAAGGTTGCAAAAGCACTCTCGGATTCACTACTAGTAAAGACTGCTTTATATGGCGAAGACCCTAATTGGGGAAGAATTGCTTCAACAGTTGGTGCAGCTGGTGTAGAAGCGAATGAAGAGACTCTAAGTATTTCTTTTAATGATCTCTGTGTGTATGATAAAGGCCAACTTCTTTTTGATGGTACTATGGAAGAAAAAGCTTCACAAGTTATGAAGTTAGATAGATTTACAATCTCTTGTGATTTAGGAATTGCAAATGGGGTATTTACATCATACGGATGTGATTTAGGACATGAATACGTCAAAATTAATGCAGATTATCGGACGTAATCTTTTTTAGATTAGTCCATATAATTATTTTTAAATTCTACATATCTTGACGCTGAAGCATATAACTCTTTTACTTCATCATCAGTTAACTGACGAACAACCTTCGCGGGACTTCCCATAATGAGTGAGCGAGGTGGAAACACTTTGTTTTTTGTAACAAGTGCGCTTGCCCCTACAATACTTTCTTCACCTATAACAGCACCATCAAGTATAGTAGCACTCATACCGATGAGACACGCTTTTTCGATAGTACAACCATGAAGCATAACACGATGTCCTATAGTGACATCATCACCTATGATAGTTGGAGTTCCATCTCCAACTTTGTATCTGTCTTCACCTTTGTGATGTGTTATATGCACCATACTTAAATCTTGGATACTTACACGATCTCCAATCTTAATGTAATGAACATCGCCACGTACTACAGTACCAAACCAGATAGAACAATCTTCACCACAAGTAACATCGCCAATTACATCAGCAGAAGGGGCAATCCATGTTTTATTTCCAATTACTGGAAATGTATCTTTATATTTGTGTAACATTTTACTTATCCTTAACTTTCCATAAACAGACGTGCTGCAATTTGTTGAATTTCTTGAGGAGATTTTTTGTTGGTTGATTTAGAAATACGGTTCACATAATCTTCTAAGAATTTATGATTGTTTATACTTTTCCCAGTTTCTCTTTTGATTTTTATATAACTACCATCACTTTGAAGTTGATGTGCTAAAGCATTATCAGAACATTGAAGGAGTAAAATTTGAATAATTTTTTCTCGTGCATCTGTATCTTTAATTCCTGTTAAAAGCTCTACTCGTCGTACTAAGTTTCTAGGCATCCAGTCTGCAGATGAAATATAGACCTGTGTTTCATCATTTTTAAAGTAAAAAACTCTTGGATGTTCAAGGTATTTTCCGAGAATCGAAATAACTTTAATATTTTCACTTACACCTTCAATCCCTGGTTTAAGACAACATATCCCGCGAACAATAAGGTCTATTTTTACACCAGCTTGAGATGCTTTATAAAGACCTCTTATGAGATCTTCATCAACCAAAGAATTTACTTTTGCGATGATATGCCCATCTTTACCTTTTCGTAGTTCATTCTGAATGAGAGATAAAACTTTTGGTTTTATTTGTGCTGGAGCCATATAAAGTTCGTTAAGTTTTCCTTTGTTACTAAAACCTGAGAGAAAGTGAAAAAAACGTGTTAAATCATTTGTAATTTCATCTTTAGAAGTCATATAACTCATATCTGTATAGATTTTTGCAGTAGCTGGATTATAGTTTCCAGTTCCTAGGTGAGCGTATTGTTTGAGTTTTCCATTCTTTTTTCGAGTTATTAGTGCCGCTTTTGCATGTACTTTAAAGCCCTTAATCCCGTAAATAACATGTGCCCCAGCTTTTTCTAATGCTTTTGCCCAGATAAGATTATTTTCTTCATCAAACCTTGCTTTTAGCTCAACCATAACCGTAACCTGTTTACCAGATTCACTGGCACTCATAAGTGCTTGTACAATTGGAGAATTTGTTCCTGAACGATAAAGTGTCATTTTAATACTTACAACATCTGGGTCTAGAGATGCAATCTGAATTAACTTCACCACTGGTTCAAAACTTTCATATGGATGATAAAGTAGTACATCCTGCTTTTCTAAAGTACTAAAGATGGATTCGCCACAATCAAAGGGTGGCAAGACTTTTGGCTTAAATGGAGGCAGTAAAAGGTGTGCAAAGTTTTTATTTGAAACTATTTGCCATAAAGAAGAGAGGTTTAAAAAGGTATGAAATCTATAAATATCATCTTTATAAACATTTGTATGTTGATTGAAAAAATTGACAATTTCTTCATCTCCACGAATTCCAACTTCGAGTCTTACCATTGCACCTTTACGACGTAATTTTAGGCCTTCTTCGAGAATTTCCATAAAATCATCTGCCTCTTCTTCTTCGATCTCTAAGTCAGCGTTTCTTGTCACTCTAAATGCAGCGTGTTTTAAAAGTGAATACCCTGGAAATAAATCTTCAATGTGCTCTGCAACAAGAGATTCAATTGGGATATATGTACCTTTACCAAGTTCAACAAATCGCTCTAGAGGACGAGGAACACGAACAAGCCCAAATCTTTCAATAGAAGGGTTGTCATTATCACTAAGTTTTACTATAAGCCCAAAACTAAGATTATTAAGGTGTGGGAAAGGGTGGGTCGGATCAATAGCAATAGGAATAATAACAGGGTAGATATTTTCTTTGAAGTACCTGTTTAAAGTGTTCTTTTCACTTTGGTTTACTTGATCATATGTTTTTATAAATAGACCATGCTCTTCAAGGTTTTTAAGTATACCACTCATACAATGTTCAACTACTTGTTGTTCTTGGTGAAGATACTTTCTCACTTCTTGGAGTTGTTGTAAGGGCGTGAGTCTATCTGCACCTGAAACAATGATTCCAGCCGCGAAAAGTTTTTTAAGTCCAGCTACACGAATCATATAAAATTCGTCCAAGTTTGTTCCGTATATTGCTAAGAATTTAAGGCGTTCAAGAAGTGGTAAAGACTCATCATGAACTTGTTTTAAAACACGAGTGTTAAATTGCAACCATGAAAGTTCACGATTATTATAAAGACTTGGATTTTTTAAGTTTATAACCACATATTTTCCTATTAGAATATATTTTCTTTCATTATATCTAAAGAGTAACTACAAATGGATTACTTCACAATGCCAGTCCCTTTATAATTAGCTGAATGATAAATAATAACACCATTTTTTCGAGCATAATAACGCATCAAAAGGTTTTGTAAAGTTGGTTCAATAGAAGGTGAAAACCAAGCATTATTACTAGTAGCAATGACGAATTTTACATCCCCCTCATAGATTTCTTGGCAGGTTGCTTCATAGCAAATAGCATTTCTAAACACTTCGCCTTTAATGGTAAAGTCAGTTGGTCTATTTGCACTTGTGAAGTCAGATTGACCTGAGAAAAAAGTATCATTAATAATTTTTTGTGCAAACTTTGGAAGTGGGATATACTCACCAAAAGGTACAAGAATTAATTTTTTAGCGATAACGTATTTTCCATCTTGCATAATGTATGTTACATTATAACTATTTCCTTTTTCATGAATAAGCGAGCCCGCTACTATTGCAATATCGTGTGATAGTTCTAGAACTTTTTTTAAAATAATTTTATTACGGTTCATAAACAATGGAAATACAGATTCGGGGAGCACTACTATGTCATATTTTTTATCGATTGCAGAATGTATTTCTCTGGAGATTGTTTGCAATGTTGGTTTGAGTGTTTTACTAAGCCATTTATCTTCTTGTTTGATATCTGTTTGCACTAGTTTTATTTTAAGCTGACTCTCTTCTTGCTCAGGAGGATTATAGTTGTAGGCTAAAACAATGAGTACAAGGGGAAGGTAGGTAAAAGGCTTTTTAATATAATAAGGTAAGCTTAGGCCAGCTAAGACAAGTGCTAGTTGATACTTAGACACACCAATGTAGCTCTCAACAAAAAGAAGTTCAATTTGCATCCAGTTCCAATCAAAAGGTTCAACAAAACTCAGTCCAAAAAGTAAAAGGGCACGTATATAAATTTTGTTACTAAGTGCTAAAATTCCAAAAAATAGTAAATAAATGAATCCAAAACTAACAGTAATGACAGGTGTCATAAACCCAACACCTTGGTATTCAAAACTATAGCCAATCCAATAAAACCAAAGTAATCCTATAAAAAATCCAGAGATTAAGATAGTTCGTTTAGTTGCATATAAAAGTAAGGCTAGAGCAGATAAAGCGCTGAGCGTATTCAAGAGTTTAAAAGTATGTCCAAAGTGCTCTAAATAAATAAAAGAACTAAAAAGTAGGGAGATAAGGACTCCCCAAAAGAGGTTATGCAAAAGTAATGTAGATTTGTATGTGTTTATCGATTGTTTTATCATGGCATAATTATAGCAAAACAGAGAACTAGGGTATATATTATGAGATAGTTATTTTATAACCTAAGCCATAACAATTCTCGATAAAGAAATCTTGAGTATGACAAAGCTTTAATACTTTCTTTTTAAATCGAGAAATTATTTGAACAATATTATTAGCTTGGACATCGGATAAACCTTCTCTAGAAAATAATAACTCGTGTATAGTAGGGGCTTTTAAAAAATTATTTTTATTTTTTATGAGTAGTTGCACTATTTTAGACTCATTATTTGTTAACTTTATCTCCATATTATTATAGAGTAAGTGTTGGGTAAGTTCATTCCAAGAATATTCTATAGAAAGTTTTATATAATGCGTTTGTGCACATGAGTGTATAATTTTTTGTATGCTCTCATCTATTTCTTTGGAAGTTACAGGTTTTACCAAATATCCAAATAATCTAAGGTTGATAGCTTCGAGTAATTTATCTTTATCAGAATACGCACTGATAATAAACAAAACTATATCACTATTGGACTCTCTTATTTTTGTAGCTACCTTAAGCCCATTGATACCTGGAATTGAAATATCGAGTATTGCTACGTCAATATGGTTCTTATTATAGAGTTCTAATGCATCAATTCCATTATCGGTACTAATAACATTACTAAAGTAACATTGGAAAATTTGTATGAAATTTTCTCTGACTAAGACATCATCTTCTACATAAAGTAGTGTTAAATTACTTCTCATAATATAATTCTAAACATAGCACCATCTTTAATATTCTTTGCTTCAATTGATCCCTTTAAATGATTTTCTAAAATGACCTTTGTAAGGTATAAGCCTAAGCCACTTCCAGATTTGTCTTTTTTACTTGTGTAGTATTCATTAAAGATAAATGGCAATGTTTCTTCATCTATTCCCCCTGCATTATCTACAATATCTATATATGTTTTATTGTCTTTTGTAAAACCGATAATTTTAATCATATTTGAATCACGCACATTATCTTTAAATGCCTCTTTTGAGTTTTGGATAATGTTGAGTAAGATATGCAATATTTCATTGCTATGTATTTTTACTTTTTTATTGAAGTTTATGTCGACATTGATAGAGATATTTTTTACAACTGTATCATCTAGACTCAGTGTGACGGCCTTATTTATTATAGCTTCTAGAGAATGTTTTTTACCAGTTATATTAGGATTGAAGAAATCTTTAAAATCATCTATTGTATCGTTTAGGAAAAATATATTTGAATTAATTTGAGAGATTTTATCTTGCAAGTATATAGTGCTAATTTCAGTTTTTTGATTGATTTGAAATTCTAAAAGTGTTGTAATAGAGGCAACTCTACTAATTGGTTGTTTCCATTGATGGGTAATGGCATTTACCATTTCGCCAATCTGAGCTTTTTTATTTTTTGTAATAATAATATCTCTTTGTTTACGTATCTCTCGTTCTAAATTTTTTACATTGTAATGCATTAAGTAAGAAAAGAATAAACCTTCCATGATAAGACCAATTCCTCCAGAGTGAAACGTGAAGAAATTCAGTTCTATTACACCTGACATAGCTAGAATTGTTATAATCATTCCAGTAAAGTAAAAGCTATATGCTGTAATAAAGATCTTTGTTAATGGATGAGAAACTCTAAAAAGATAATAACTAAGGTATAGCATAACAAGAAGTGTATAGACAAATATTAATTTAAATACTTCAATAGCAAATGTTAAGTTTATAAAGAACGCTATGAGGATATTAATACTAACAAAGATGATAATACTTTGCAGTAAGTTGTGGATTCTTTTACTTAGTATTTTTGTATTTAAAGTTTGTATGAGAAAAAGAGCTAGAAATGCGTTCAAAACTATAGCAGTAAGGTTTAACCAATATGTATCCTCCCCATACAAATGAAAATGACGAAAAATAATTCCGTATTTATACGTAAGTCCTATAGCTGGTGTAATCATATAAAGTGCATAGAATAAAAATTCTTTTCTTTTATTAAAGAAGTAGAGTGTTGCATTATAAAAAGCAAGTGTAAGCATGATTGAAACTATCATTATTGAGTAAATAGAAGATTGAATAAGAGCATCAATAGATGACTTTTTATCGTATATATTTAAATCTAATAAATTACTAACCATAGGTAGATTTTTTAGAAATATTTCTTTTGTAGAATGAGGAAGAACTGTGGTTTCATAAATTAAAATGGAACCGGTAAGTTCATTTTCGGATGATGAATCTAAAATATTGTATTTATTTTGATCAAACAATGTACCGTCAAGTACTTCAAAAATACTAATCTCTTTAAAAAAATAAGCAAAATTATTATGCAAGTAGATTTTTTGTTTTATATCTGTAATGTTATTGAATTTTATTTTGTACCAACTGGTTCCTGTATGACCATTAAAAGCATGTTTGTTGTTGATAGTTTTAAATTGCATTTCTTTGACTTGTTGCAATGTTAGATTTGAGTTTTTATCTAGTAGATAAGATAAAGTGAAGTTTTCAAATTTCTTTTGAGCATAATTTAACTCAAGAATGGAAGCATTTAAAAAAGTAAAAAAAGATAAAAATACTAATAGCTTTAGCATAGTTTATCTCCCTACTTGATTGCGACCAGAATGTTTCGCGTTGTATAAAACCGTGTCTGCGTAACTAACCATTTGCTCAACATCTTGGGAAAGAATTATATCACTCACACCAGCAGATATAGTGAGCTTTTTAACTCTAGAAAATGTATAATTTTCTATAGCTAATCTGATTTTATGAGCAACTTCATAAGCCTTTTCTTTATCTGTTAAAGGACAAATTACCATGAACTCTTCGCCACCCCAACGACCAAGGGTATCTGTTAATCGGATACTATTTTTTATTTCTTTAGTTACCTCTTGTAAAATAATATCTCCAACTTGATGCCCGTAGGTGTCATTAACATCCTTGAAATGATCAATATCTATAATAATAACAGAAAAGTTTTCATTAAATTTTCTAAAGTTAGTGTAATTGGATGCTAAGTCTTCGTCAATTTTTAGCCTATTGTATAAGCCAGTAAGTTTATCTGTCATCGCAAGTTGCTCTAATATATATGTTTGTTTTTTTACTTCTTTTTCTAATTTATGATTAAATTCTTCAAGCACTTTTTTAAGTGTTATATCTTGTACTATTGCTTCAAAGGAAGTCAATGAATCATCCTCATTTACAATGGGTGTAATTATGAGGTTTATCCAGTATATAGTCTTGTCCTTTTTGACATTTTGCATTTCACCCTTCCAAGTATGTCCGCTTAAAATACTAAACCATAAGTCTTTGTATATCTCATTAGGTGTAGTAGCATCTCTAAATATACTATGTGTTTGATGTATAAGTTCTTCTTTAGAGTAGCCCGTGAGTGTACAAAATGCTTCAGATACATGTGTTATTTTACCATTTTTATCAGTTATAGAGGAGCAAATATTTTTATCAAAAATTCTATTTTGTAGCTGAATTTCTTTTTCTCTTTTTCGTAATAACTTTTTCGTTCTTATATTGAAGAATATACTTAAAGTAACTATAATAAGAATAAGTAAAAATAAGAATTTAAAATAAATATTGTCAAGAATTAGTAAAAGGATACTTGTTACATTCTTATCATCATTTATAATAAAGGTAAAATCATTTGGAGTTCCATATATAAATGTCTTAAAGTCTATTCTCTCAGTATTTTCCAATAGACCAAGCAGTCTGTATATAGTAGTGATTTCTTGAAGTTTTCTATGGTTGATATCTCCAAAGTTTACATTATCGTTAAAAGCGAGTTTTTTTAAGGCATTTGCTTCAAAAAGTAAAGCTGATTTTGTTCTATTTTGCGTATTGTAATGTTTCATGATTACGTCAATAGTTTCATCTATATGCTCATATGCATATTTCCAACCCTGTAGTGATGTCAATATAAAGTTATCAACATCTTGCTTGTTATCTTGAATCATTTCTTGGGAGGTAAAAAGGATGTCCCCATAAAAATCATAACCGTAATCTTTAGGATCTAAAACAAATGATTCAATCCCTTTTTTTTTGAGAGCATACGGTTCATTAGATATATATGCTTCCATAAAATCCACCTGAGAGCTAATGAGGTTGTGTAGAGTAAAGTCAGTGTCGATAAGTTGATAGCTATCTTTTTTAATTTGTTTTGTATAGAGCATAGCATTTATAGAAGCCGTATGAGATTGGTCTTTACTCATCATGACTTTTTTACCAACAATATCTTCTACGTTTTTATACTTTATGGATAATAAGACAAAAGGAGAAGACTGGTGAATGGCATTAAGAAAGAGGATATTTTGATATTTACTTATTTTATCTAGGATTAAAGAGGAATGACCAACGCCAAATTCATACTTTCCAAGTGCTACATCTTTTACATTATCACCTTGTAAAGTATACTCCTTGATATTTATATTAAGATTTACATCTTTATAAAAACCTTTTTCTTTTGCCATATAATAGCCTGCAAACTGGAATTGATGTTTCCAAGGAAGGACTAATTTGTAGTCTTTAATTTGAGCACCAAGAGATAGATTAATAATTAGTAATAATACAAGCCACTTCATGTGAATAGTATAACACAAGATTATTGAGCAAATATGACATATTTAATAAGCTATATCTTACTGAGTGTCTTTCAGTCATTTATTAGTGTTTTTTTTGTATAATCGCGACAATTTTAACCAAACAAAGGAAGTCCAAACATGGAAATCATTACTCAACTATTACCATTCGTATTTTTAATTGCAATTATGTATTTTGTAATTATACGCCCACAACAAAAAGAGGCTAAGGCTAGACAAGCAATGATAGAAGCACTTACTAAAGGCGATAAAGTTATTACTAATGGTGGATTCATAGTAACGATAAGTAAAGTTGAAGAAAAGTTTTTAAGTGTAAAAGTAAACACTGATACAATTGCTCAAATCACTAGAGACTCTATTGCGAAAAAGTACGAGGATGAAGCTTAATTATCGCATAGTTGTCTTCGCTTTAGCGATAAGCTTTGGTTTATTTTTTTCAGCACCATCTCTTTTGCAGATGGAAGATGGAAAAAAAGTAACGCTTGGACTTGATCTTCAAGGTGGACTCCATATGCTTCTTGGTGTAAAAACAGAAGAAGCTACAAAGAGTCGTATAAAATCTACGGCGGCAAGCATTCAGCATTATGCTGATCGTAAAGATATTTTACTTGACGAACTTCAGTTTGATGAAACAAGTGTGTCGTTTGCTCTTTTAGATGAAGATGATGTTGTTCAAGTTAAAGAGTTTTTAGCAGAAATCGAGGGAGCAGATGTATCTGTAAATGGTGAAGCATTTTCTTTAAGTCTCACACCCGAAGAAATTATTAAAACTGAAAAAGAAGCTATTAGCCAAGCGATAGAAACGATTAGAAATAGACTTGATCAATTTGGTTTAGCAGAACCTATCGTTGCTCGTCAAGGTGAAGAAAAAATTCTTGTTCAGTTAGCTGGGATTAAAACACAAGAAGAAGAACAACGTGCTCGTGAGCTTATTTCTCGTTCTGCAAAACTGGAACTTATGGCTGTTGATGAAGACAGAGCCGCTCGTGTATATACTATGAGTAATGGTGATGCTAGAGAATACGGCGATATAATTTTAGAAGATGCTAAAAATCCTCAGATTAAGCACCTTGTCCGTGAAATTCCTATTTTAGATGGTGGAATGCTAATAGATGCGAATATGGGGTTTGATCAAAATAATCGTCCACAGATTAACTTTAAGTTAAATGCTGAAGGTGCTGAAATATTTGGTGATTTTACCGGTAAAAGTGTTGGAAAAAGATTAGCTGTTGTTCTTGATGGAAAAGTATATTCTGATCCAGTTATTAATGAGCGTATCGGTGGTGGTTCTGGACAGATTTCTGGAAACTATACTGTTATGGAAGCAAAAGACTTAGCTATTGCTTTACGTTCGGGTGCTTTACTCGCTCCAATTTACTTAATGGAAAAACGTTCAGTTGGACCAAGTTTGGGTGCTGATTCTATAAAGGCAAGTATGATCGCTTTGATAGGTGGATTTATTTTAGTAATCATCTTTATGGTGTTTTATTATCGTATGGCAGGTGTAATCGCAAATATTGCATTGATTGCAAACTTATTTATTATTTTAGCTGTAATGAGTCTCTTTGGAGCTACATTGACATTACCAGGTATGGCAGGTATTGTCCTGACCGTTGGTATGGCAGTTGATGCGAATGTTATTATCTCGGAGAGAATTCGTGAATTAGTGTATGAAGGTAAGTCAATGCACAAAGCAATTGAAGATGGATATTCAAACGCTATGCGCGCGATTTTAGATGCAAATATTACAACGCTTATTGCGGCTGTAGTTCTTTATGCATATGGAACTGGTGCGATTAAAGGTTTTGCAATTACTATAAGTATAGGTATTTTAGCTTCAATGCTTACTGCAATCCTTGGTACACACGGAATTTACGAAATGTTAGAGAACAAAATACAAAAATCTAAAAACAACCGTTTTTGGTTTGGAATTAAAGGTTAATTATGGAATTTTTCAAATATACAAGAACCTTTAATTTTATGGGCAAGTCGAAATTTGCCTTAGTATTTTCAATATTTTTAGTTTTATCCTCACTTGTGCTTCTTGCAACTAAAGGTCTAAATTATGGTGTAGATTTTGCAGGTGGAACTATTGTTCAGGTAAAGTATGATACTACAGCACCAATTAACAATATGCGAGAAAAGCTTAAGACGAATGAGATTTTTGCAAATGCATCTATAACTGAATTTGGTTCACCTGATGAGGTAGTTATTCGTATGAAGACTACAACAGGTGATGTAAGTGTAGATATCGGAGATATTACAAGAGAAGCATTACAAGGAACTGGTAACTTTGAAGTGCGTCGTGTTGACATAGTTGGTCCAACTGTTGGTGCGGAGCTTAAAGAAAAAGGGATTATGTCAATGCTCTTAGCAATGATGGGAATTCTTATTTATGTAGCATTTAGATTTGAATGGCGTTTTGCTGTTGCTTCTATCATTGCACTTGTACATGATGTTTCTATTGCTCTTGGTGCTATCACTCTTGTGGGTTTAGATGTAAACCTTGATGTTTTAGCAGCACTTTTAACAATCCTTGGTTATTCACTCAATGATACTATCATCGTATTTGATAGGATCCGTGAGGGTGTGACAACTTCTAAAAAGACTGATTTGACAGCTATTGTCAATGAATCTATTACGAGAACATTAGCAAGAACAACTTTAACGTCACTTACGACTTTCTTTGTTGTATTTACACTGTTTATGTTTGGTGGTGAAATTATTCATCCATTTGCATTTACACTTTTAGTTGGTATTGTAGTTGGAACATATTCATCAATATTTGTTGCTTCACCGACTCTTATTTGGTTCGGTTTTGATGTGAGAAATTATCATGTTAAACTTGCAGCCAAAGCAAAAAGAGAAACAGATAAACAACGTATGCGTGATCAGTACGAATCTGGAGTTATGTAAATAATAACGCTTTATTGAAATAACTCTACCCTCTTTTAAAGAGGGCTATAAGCCAAATAAATACCCTCTTCAGTCACTCCTTAAGATACTTTTTGTATAATCTACCTAATTAATTTAATCACAAAGGTATTGGTATGGATTGGGGTAAAGTAATATATGTATTTTTCTCTTTAATGAGTTTGACTTCCATAGTTGGCTTTTTATATGAGCATAGCGCTGTAGCACTTTTTGTTGCAGCTAGTTTAAATCTTGTTTCTACATTTTTGAAAATTGGTGTGAGAAACCTTCTTTCAGCAGAATTACTAGCTTCCTCATTAGTAGCTGATTTACACCTTATTCCTGCCTTTATATATCTGGAAATAGTTGGAAATTTAGAGTGGGCAATAGCGCTTACTCTTGGTGCATTAATTGCAAACCTTTTCTCAATGGGACTAGTTTACATTGAGAGTTCAAAATCAAGAGATGAGTATTAAAATTGGAATATAATTCAAAAGAAATAGAAAAAAAGTGGCAAAATTATTGGGTAGAGAATGATAGTTTTGAGCCTAGTGAAGATTTTACAAAAGAGAAAAAATATATATTGAGTATGTTCCCCTTCCCAAGTGGAAGACTACATATGGGTCATGTAAGAAATTATTCTATTTCTGATGCTCTTGCACGTTACTATCGTCAGCAAAATTTCAACGTACTCCACCCAATCGGTTTTGACAGTTTTGGAATGCCAGCTGAAAATGCAGCTATAAAAAATGGTTCACATCCTAAGGGTTGGACGTATGACAACATAGACTATATGAAAAAAGAATTTGCATCTTTAGGTTTTTCATTCTCTAAAAAAAGAGAAATGGCTACTTCTGATGAATTGTATACAAAGTTTGAACAGTCTTTTATTATTGACATGTATGAAAAAGGTCTTCTTTATCGTGAAAAGGGACTCTTAAATTGGTGTCCGCATGACCAAACAGTTCTTGCAAATGAGCAAGTGATTGATGGTTGTTGTTGGAGATGTGATACTGAGGTTGTCAAAAAAGATATGAATCAGTATTACTTCAAAATCACGCAATATGCTGATGAACTTATAGATGATTTAAAAAAGCTTGAAAATGGTTGGCCAAAACAAGTTCTAACTATGCAAGATAATTGGATTGGAAAGTCAAATGGTTTAGCGTTTGACTTATTTTTTGATGAAGAGTCTAAAAGTAAATTAGACTCAAAGTTTGATAGTTTTGATGTATTTACAACTCGTCCAGATACTATTTATGGTGTGAGTTATACAGCACTTGCTCCAGAACATGCAATTGTGACTTATATGATTGAGAATAATCTTTTAAGTGATGCTGTTATATCTGAAATAAAAACAATGAAAAGTGCATCGTCTATTGACAGACAAAAAGAAAAGTCTGGTATTGCACTTGGTTTAAATGTACTTCACCCACTTACAGGTAAATCAGTTCCAGTTTGGATAGCTAACTTTGTACTTATGGACTATGGTTCTGGTGCTGTTATGGCTGTTCCTGCTCATGATGACAGAGATTATGATTTTGCAAAGAAATATGACTTAGAAATCAACGCAGTTATAAAGCCGTTTGATGGTGAATTAGAAGATGGCAAAGCTTATACTGAAGTCGGTGCATTATTTAATTCTGGCGAATTTGATGGAATGAACTCTAAAAAATCTCAGTACAACATCATTAAGTATTTTGAAGAAAATAACATTGGTAAAAAGACTACGAACTATAAACTCAAAGACTGGGGTGTAAGTCGTCAAAGATACTGGGGCGCACCAATTCCTTTTGTTCATTGTGACTCATGTGGTTTAGTGATGGAGAAAAAAGAAAATCTTCCTATAGCATTACCTGAGGATGTTGAAATAACTGGTGAAGGAAACCCACTAGATAACCACCCAACTTGGAAGCATTGTGCTTGTCCAGAGTGTGGAAAAGATGCAGTACGTGAAACAGATACTATGGATACTTTTGTAGAATCTTCTTGGTACTTTTTACGTTTTTGTGCATCACCTGAGAACTGGGAAAAAGAAGCTTTCTCAGCAGAACAAATAAAATACTGGATGGGAGTTGATCATTACATTGGTGGGATTGAACATGCTGTTCTTCACCTACTTTATGCACGTTTTTTTACCAAAGTATTTCGTGATTTGGGATACTTAGATTTTGATGAACCATTTGATAACCTTCTTACACAAGGTATGGTTCTTAAAGATGGTTCTAAAATGTCAAAATCTAAAGGTAATACAGTTGATCCTGATGAGCTAATAGAAAAGTACGGTGCAGATACTGCAAGATTATTTATACTTTTTGCAGCACCACCAACACAAGAGCTAGAATGGAACGATAGTGGAGTGGAAGGTTCGTACAAATTCATTAAGAGATTTTATGAGAGAAGTTCAAATATTGTAGCTTGTGAAAGTATTCCAATTATCGAACATGCATCACTTTCTAAAGATGAAAAATTTGCTCGTAAAAAAGTGTATGAAGCATTAGTTCGTGCAAATGAGGTGTATAATGAAAGACATACATTTAACACTATGATAGCTGGTGTGATGGAAGCTATGAATGCTTTAAATACTCAAGAGAATTCAGATGTATGGTCTGAAGGATATTGGATTTTAGCTTCGATTATGGAACCTGTTATTCCTCATATTGCTTATGAGATTAGTGATAAGTATTTTGGATTAAACAACTTGAATCCACAAGTAGTTTTAGATGAAGTGTTTGTTGAAGATAGTATTACTCTTGGAGTATCTATTAACGGAAAGAGAAGAGCGGAGATAGAAGTAGCTACTGATGCGAGTAAAGAAGATATTATAAGTCTTGCAAAAGAGGCGGCCTCTAAATGGTTAGAAGATAAGACTATTGTTAAAGAGATAGTGGTTCCTAAAAAACTAGTAAATATAGTGGTCAAAGGCTAAAGATGAAGTTTATTTATTTTTTACTCGTAGCATTACTTCTGAGTGGATGTGGCTATAAACCTAGTGCTAAATTTTCTCGTGGAGTTGTTGGGGAAAAAATAAGTACAAGTGTTACAATATCTCTTATTGACCCAGAAAATACAGTAATTATTAAAGATGCGGTTGATGCTGCTATTATTAAGGTTTTTCATGCTTCTTTAGTACCTGAAAATATTTCTCAGACACATTTATTATTAGGATTGTCAGACCCATCTTATTTACCAATTCAATATGACTCAGATGGTTTTATTGTGGCATATAGAACTACGGTTAGTTTAAAGATTCTACGTACAACAAAAAATATAAGTAAAAACTATAATGTCAAAGGAACATACGATTTCAGTATCACACCAAATGCAGTAATTACCGATAAAGAAAGATTCGATGCAATTAAATTTTCCTCAGTAAAGGCAATAAAATCATTTGTAGCAAAAGTTTCAGCAGAAGGTGCAAGAGCAAAAAAAAATAAAGATAAGCCAAAAGAGAGTTTAAAGTAAGGAATCAATATGACAATGCAAAGTATTATTAAAAAAGCTATTAAGCGTCTAGAATTAGAAGGTAAACTTTTAACACCTGATTTTTATGCAGAAGCATTCTGTAAAGAAGCACAAAAAGCTGGAATGACAACGGATGACTGTAACCATGTAGATAGACTTCAAAAGAGCATGAATAAAGAATTTCAAGAAGAACTTAAACACTACAGAATAAAAACTATGCATGAATTAGCAAGATTTATGATTGCTAAGCTCAATAGAACAAGTCCTAGTCATTGTGCTCAAATGCTGGATGCTCAAACACTTTTGGGTAAAAGGATACTACAAGTTGTTTCAGTACTCCATAATAAAGAAGCAAGTGACTTAGCACAAAAAAGTATTGATTTGTTAAACTCTTCACCAAATCCATCGCAGCTAGAGCAATACAGACAGTCATGGGTTAATTTTTTAACAACGTATGATGATACTTTTTTACAAACCTTATCTTCTTATGGTGTTATGGATACAAAAAACTTAAAAGACAGCATACAAAACCTGAACCTTGGTGGTTCTGATACTACAAGTTCTTCTGTAAACCTTTCTAAAATTTCGTCTTTGCTTATTTCTTCTTTAGTTCCTTCCATTGCCTCGAGTGTAAATGATAAAATAGCAAGTGTAAGTAATAAAATACGAACAAATCCAGAGCTTTTAGATAGCGTTAGCATTGCGCAAGAAATAAAAGCTGCAATATCCTTGAGAATAGCATTAGATAAAGATAGTGTTAAAGAGATGGTTGAGTCTATAGATGGCGTATTAGATAAACTTTCTTTACGTCTTATAGATATGATAGAAAAGTCAGATAGCTCAACTATAGAAATTCAAAAAATAAAAGAAGAATTAGAACAATACAATACGCAAGAAACAACTAACTTCAAAGTTGCGCATAAAAAGCTTTTCACAATAGCTTTAGCTTTGGAACAAAATACGAAATTACTGAGTAAAGACTTAAAAGACCATAGCGGTGAAGTGAATCAGTTAGCTAAAAAAATTGCAACACTTGAAGCAGAACTAGAAGCTTCAAGACAAGAATCAAAAGAAGATTTTTTAACAAAATTATACAATAGAAGAGCACTTGATGAACTTTTAGAAATAAAAGAAGCAGAATTTAAAAGACATGGACATAACTTTTCTATTATTATGTTTGATCTTGATAAATTTAAAAGTGTCAACGATAACTATGGGCATGATGCTGGAGATGCTATACTCACTGCTTTTGCAAAAATTCTCAAAAATGAGGCTAGAACAGAAGATATTGTAGGCCGCTTTGGTGGTGAAGAATTTATGGCTATCCTTAGTGCAACAGATACAAAAGGTGGTGTCGTCTTCGCTGAAAAAGTGCGTAAACATGTACAAAAAGCAAGATTTATGTATAAAGGCCAAAGAATTGAAGTTACAGTTAGTTCTGGTGTGGCTGAGAGAAAAAAGCATGTAAGCTATGATGCAGCAATTAAATCTGCTGATGAATATTTATATACTGCAAAAACAAATGGTCGCAATCAGGTTGCATATAAAAAATAATGTCATTAGAATTCTTTTTATCTGATAAACCTCTCTATTATACTGAAATAGATTATACGCGTATGCCAAGAGTGTATGAAAAAATAAAATCTCATTTTACGCAGACAAATACTATTCATATAGTGGGAACAAATGGCAAAGGTACCACGGGTAGATTTTTAGCTACTGCACTACACAATATGGGCTATAAAACAGCACATTATACTTCCCCTCATATTTTAGAATTTAATGAAAGAATTTGGATGGATGGTAAAAATGTTAGCGATGTATCACTTCAAGCAACACATGAAAAACTACAAACACTCCTAACACGTGAAGATTCAGATTCTCTTTCATTTTTTGAGTACACAACATTACTGGCAAGACTTGTCTTTAATGATTGTGATTATATAGTCCTTGAAGCGGGACTCGGTGGGATACATGATGCTACAGCAGTATTCCCAAAAAGACTTACCCTTGTAACTCCCATTGCTTATGATCATGAAAGTTTTTTAGGGAGTGATATAAGTAGCATAGCAAGAGAAAAGCTAGGTGCCGTACAAAATATTGCAATCATGGCAAAACAAAAGTACATTGATATAGATAATATTGCACAGAGTATGATAGAAGAAAAAAATATTGCAATTTATGCTCTTGATACATTTATAAAAAAACAAGATCTTTCCAATATAAAAATGATATCCAAAGAGTTAGAATTAGTAAAATATTTAGAAGATAATTTAAAGCTGGCTATGGCATGCTTGAATTTTTTAAAGCTTCCCTATAAAAGCGAATATTTTAAAAACTCCAAACTTTTTGGAAGATTGACTTACTTTAGAGATAATATAATTGTGGATGTTGGGCATAATCCATTGGCAGCTAAGTCAATCTTGAATGCTTTAAATGGAAAAAAATACACACTAGTGTATAACACCTATAAAGATAAGGATTATAAAAAAATACTTCAAATTTTAAAACCAATCATTAAGAATGTAGAAATTATCAACATAAAGGGTGAAAGAATCGAAGCAATAGAGCTTCTTCAAACAACTTTAACAGATTTAGAGATAAAATACAAAACTTTTAAAGTAATTGATACTGATAAAAAGTATTTAGTTTTCGGCTCTTTTTCAGTAGTTGAAGAATTTTTACAGAGAATGAGGGAGTCAAGTGAATAACCATTTTACAGTTACCATTCATGATGATAATGGTGTAAAGCAATATAACCTTCACCATTTTGTAAAACAAGCTTTTTTGTATGCTACATTATTTTTAGGAACATTAGGACTTATATCTATAGGTACAATCGTTTATTTGGATTATCAAGTAGATGCTATAGAAGTGAAAAGACTCAAAGAACAAAATGATTTTACTAAACTTCAAGAAAAAAATAAAGACTTAAATAGCCATATACAAGGTACACAAGAGAAGTTAGCAGACAAGAAAAAAGAGTTAGATAAAATGTCACATTCTTTGAGTGAGATTGAGAGTTTAATAGGGATCTCTCCTATTGAAGATATGCCATTACAAGAGAGAGTGGACTTAGCAAAACTAAATTCTGAAGATATGGTAACTATGTTACAGTTTATCCCAAGCGGTTCACCTATTAAATACATGGGTATAACAAGTAAGTTTGGATATCGACACCATCCAAAATTAAAAAGAAGAGAATTCCATCGTGGCTCAGATATGAAAGCCAAGATGAAAACACCAGTATATGCTACGGCTGATGCGATGGTAGAGTATGCTGGGTACCATAAAAAAAGTGGTTATGGAAGACTTGTGATTTTAAAGCATAACTATGGATTTAAGACTTTGTACGGGCATTTAAAGAAAGTTGTGATAAAATCAGGTACATTTGTAAAAAAAGGTGACTTGATTGCATATACGGGTAATTCCGGTATGAGTAGTGGCCCACATTTACACTATGAAGTACAGTTCATGTCACGACCTGTTAATCCATTTCGGTTTGTAAAATGGAATGCACAAAATTATAATGAAATATTTGAAAAGGAAAAGAAAATACCATGGCAATCTTTAATAACGGCGACAGCACACATCAAAGTACTAAAACCGACTCGAGCACAACCATCATCACTACCGGTTCCTCCATCAAAGGGGAAATGACCCTAACATGTAACTTATATGTAGACGGAGATTTTGAAGGTTCTATTAACTCTAAAAATGAAGTTAATGTGGGTAAACATGGACATATCAAAGGTGATCTCATAACAAAGAGATTAGTGGTTCAAGGCTATGTTGAAGGAACTATTAATGCTGAGATAGTTGAGATAAAATCAGCTGGACGGGTAAGTGGTACTATTGAGTCTGCGGAACTTGTTATTGAATCAAAAGGTGTATTTGAAGGAAATAGTATTGTTAAAGATATTGAGTCTGCACCTACAAAGAAAAAAATCGATTTAGCTAAGTCATAAGTACTTGGATTTTTAGGAAATAGATGTCACAAAGTTCTCTATACGAATATTATAAAACCTCTAAGAAAAAAGACTTAGAATTACTCATATGCGAAGATTCAAAAGAAGCTGAAGAATTACAAAGTGTGGCTACGTTTTTTAAACAAGAGAGCGTAGTTTTTCCAGACTTTCGTCCAAGCTTTGGAGATGATCTTCGTGTTTACAAAGAAGAACTCCACCAACTTTTTTCACAATTAAGAGTGTACTATAAAGCTAAAACAAAACCTTTAATTATTTCACCTCTTAAAACATTACTCTTTCATCTCCCCTCAGAAGAACTACTTCAATCAATCACTATTGAATTTGGTGAAGATATTAAACTAAAATCTTTTAAAGAGAAGATGCTTTTTTGGGGATACACATTTGTAGATATGGTACAGGTTGAGGGTGAAATCTCTTTTCGTGGGGATATTATAGATATATATGTCCCTTCTGCTTCACATCCAATACGTATTTCTTTGTTCGATGAAACGATTGAGCAGATGAAGTTTTTTGAGCTAGAATCTCAAAGAACTATTGGTGAAGAGTTGAGTAATTTTGAAATTACAAGTGCTTTTTATTCACTTAATGAAGAAAATTTCAATGCTTTACATAAAAAAGTAGAGTCCTCAGAATTTGATTCAATGAGTAAAGATATAGCATCACTTGGTTTTTGGCATCTAGAAGATTTATCTTCAAGTTTTTTAGAGAATAAAAACACCAAACTCTCTCGTAATTTAGACTCAGTTTTAATAGATGCTTATGGTATCAATGATCCTCAAGTCCCACGTGAATTTTTTAACTTAGATGAACTCCCAGATTCAGATGATTACAAAGAATTAATTGTTGCTGACATTACTTCACTTTTAAAAGTACATAAAAATAAAAAAATAACAATTATTGCTTCAAATAAAGCTGTAATGAAACAGATGGGAATATTTGATTTAGGAAATATTACGCAAGTGTATGCTCCTTATATTTTAAATATAATTTCTAAAGATGAACTTGTAATTTCGCTAAATAAACCAGAAAAGAAAAGACGACGTAGAAAGTCTGCAATTCTTTTAGATGACTTGAAAAAAGGTGATTATGTAGTCCATGAAGATTATGGTGTAGGTATTTTTGAAAATATTGAACAGATGGAAATTCTTGGAGGGGTTAAAGACTTTATAGTTATTAAATATATTGGCGATGATAAGATACTCCTTCCTGTAGAAAACCTTGACTTTATCGACCGTTACATTGCTTCTGGAGGCTCAACACCAGTTTTAGATAGACTAGGAAAGGGTAGCTTTGGAAAGTTAAAAGAGAAGGTTAAAAAACGACTCTTTGAAATTGCTGGAGCTATTTTAAATACAGCTGCCGCTCGTGCTCTTATAAAATCTCCAAAAATCAGTGTAAATAAAAAAGAATTAAAAGAGTTTCAAGCCTTAAGTGGGTTTGAATATACAGAGGATCAATCGCAGTCAATAAACGAGATTCTTACGCAAGTATCATCTGGTCATATTATGGATAGACTTTTAAGTGGGGATGTTGGTTTTGGTAAAACAGAAGTAGCTATGAACGCTATTTTTGCGACATATAAATCTGGTTACCAAACAGCTTTAATAGTTCCTACTACATTACTGTCCTCTCAGCATCATCGTTCTTTAGCTGAGCGCTTTGATGCACTAGGAATTAGGATTGCAAAACTAGATAGATTTGTATCTACTAAAGATAAAAAGAATATCATAAAAGGCCTTGCATCTGGAGAAATTGATGCTGTAGTTGGGACACATTCTTTGTTTGCACTAGAGTTTAAAAAACTAGGGCTTGTCATCATAGATGAAGAACATAAGTTTGGGGTAAAGCAAAAAGAAAAAATTAAAGAGTTGTACCATAATGTGCATATGCTAAGTATGAGTGCAACGCCAATTCCTCGCTCACTCAATCAGGCACTTAGTTCTATAAAAACTATGTCACAACTTTTAACTCCTCCAAGTGAAAGACAGGGTGTGCGAACATTTGTTAAGGAATATGAAGAGAAGCTTGTAAAAGAGGTAATACTAAGAGAACTTCGTCGTGGTGGACAGGTTTTTTATGTGCATAACTCTATTGATCATATGCCTATAAAGTTAGGTGAATTAAAAGCACTTTTACCTGAGCTGAGAGTTGTAATGTTACACTCAAAAATTCCAGCAGTTCAAACTGAAAAAGAGTTATTAAAGTTTGAAGCAGGGGAGTATGATTTAATGATAGCAACTTCCATTATAGAATCAGGTATCCATATGCCAAATGTAAATACGATTTTAATAGATGGTGCTGATAGATTTGGAATGGCAGATTTACACCAACTCCGTGGTCGTGTTGGACGTGGGCATGTAGAAGGATTTGCTTACTTCATAGTGAAGAATAAAGAAGTGCTTACGGATGATGCTAAAAAAAGACTTCTTGCATTAGAGTCAAACTCATTTTTAGGTTCTGGCTCAGTATTAGCACATCATGATTTAGAAATACGTGGTGGTGGTAACTTAGTTGGGGATGCACAAAGTGGCCACATAAAAAATATTGGATATTCACTTTATCTTCGAATGTTGGAAGATGCTATAAAAGAATTAAGTAATACGCAAGAAAATAAAAAAATAAAAGTAGATATCAAACTAACAATCTCGGCATATATTTCAGATGAAGTTGTTACTGAAGATAGATTGCGTTTAGATATTTATAGACGTTTGGCACAATGTGAAGAAGCAGTTGAAATTTATGAAGTTGAAGAAGAACTCATAGATAGATTTGGTGAATTAAATATGCCAACAAAACAGTTTATTGAGTTAATGGTTATCAAACTTCTTGCATTACAAAAAGATATCAAGTCTATCATGAACTATGGACAAAATATAACTTTTACCTACTTTAATAACTCAAAAGAGAGTATCAAAGCAGATTCTAAAGATGATGATGACATCATAAAAGTAACACTGTTCTATCTAAGAAATAACAAAAGAAAGGTACTTTAATGAGAATCGCATTTATTGGTGATATTGTAGGTCGTCCTGGTCGTGATATATTGAAGAGTTATTTAGCAAAAATTAAAGAAGAACATCAAATAGATTTTGTTATAGCAAACTATGAAAATGCTTCCCATGGTTTTGGTTTGACACTAAAAAATGCGAATGAACTTGTCTCTTATGGAATTGATGTAATGAGTGGTGGAAATCATACGTGGGATAAAAAAGATATTATTCCTTTGTTTGAAACACATGAACTGCTTCGTCCTCATAATTACCCTGATGGTGTTCCTGGTACTGGTTGTAAAACGTATGAAGTTGCAGGCGAAAAACTAGCTGTCCTAAATCTAATGGGGCATTTTTCCATGCCAATGTGTGATAATGCATTTAGATGTGCGCAAAGTACCGTGGAAGCTTTACAAGAAGATGGAGTAGAAAATATTTTTATAGATTTTCATGCTGAAGCCACAAGTGAGAAACGTGGAATGATGATGTTACTTCAAGGTAAAGTGAGTGGAATTATTGGAACACACACACATGTAAGCACAGATGATTTTCAGGTTACACAAGGCACCGCATACTTAAGTGATATTGGTCTTACAGGTTGTCGAGATAATGTTATTGGGATGGATGAGAAAGTTCCCTTAAAGCAGTTTTTAACTGGGATGCGGGGACATTTTGATATTCCTAAGAAATGTAAAAAAATTCTTCAGATAGCTGTAATGGATATAAATGCAGGGAAGTGTACTAAGGCATTTAAATTAAAACAGTTTGACGATGGAAAATGTTTAAAAACTGATGCTTGGGTGGAAGAGTAGTTTAGGCAGTGATTTGGTAATATTTGTCGTTTGATACATAAGTATTTACCATTTTGTGACGCATATTTAACTCTTTAGCTTCGTATGCTTCTTGTGGCAAGTTTTTATCCATTTTTGGAGTTTGATCTATGCTTATAGCTTGTTTAGGAAATAGAAAATACATTTTGTTACTATTTTCATAGGCATTTTTTGCACTTGTTAAAGAATTGTTTGCAGAAAATTTCTTCAGCGTTTCTTTGATTTCTTTTGCAGATACATCTTGAGGATTTTTTGTTTGTTCTTTTTGAAATTCTAAGTTTTGCTTATTTATATTTGCTTGATTCTTAGATATAAATTCAGCAGGAATAGGAGAGGAAGTAAAGTTTGCGGTAGGTGTTTTTTGCGCTAATTTTTGAGCAAAAGAGTCAGAACTAGAATTCGGTTTTTGGAGTTTCTGTTTTGCGTCCTTTACAGAGGAGTCTGTTTGAACATAAGTATTATACGATGATACAAACACAGGAACTCCTTAAGATTTGAACTAAAATTATCCACTACAATTATAAATCTTTTATACTTAAAATTTTATAAAACTCACTAATTACTTATATTTTTTGACTATAATAAGACAAATAATAGAAGAGAGGTAGAGATGATTCTGAAATATATATGTGCAATAGCCTTGTTATGTATAATAAGTACTTCTCTATCTGCTAATGAAGATAAATTACAAAAAGTAAGTTTACAGCTTCAGTGGAAACATCAGTTTGAATTTGCCGGGTTCTATATGGCTCAAGAAAAAGGTTTTTATAAAGACCTTGGGATAGATGTAGAATTTATAGAGTTTAATGAAAATATAGACGTTGTAGATTCGGTTACAAGTGGAAAGGCACAATACGGACTTGGGTATTCATCAATTATTGTAGACTATCTAAATGATAAACCTATTGTCTTTGTAGCAAATTTTTTTAAGCAAAGTCCCCTTGTCCTTATTACACAAAAAGAGATAACTTCTTTGTCTCAACTCAAAGATTCTAAGATTGAAGGACTTGCAAATAATATTGACAATATAACTCTCTATACAATGTTAGATAAATTTGGAATTTCAGATAAAGACATCCAAACACTGCCCCCAAGTTTTAGTGTGGATGCTTTTATTAACAAAGATGTAGATGCTATGAGTGTGTTTATAACAAATGAACTATTTCTTTTAGAAGAGTCTGGTGTAGAATATAATATCTTTAGCCCTGTTACGTATGGTGCAAAGTACTATGATGCAAATTTATTTACATCACAACAGGAGTCAGTAGAACATTCTCCAAGAGTTGAAAAATTTAGAGATGCTTCTATACGAGGGTGGGAATATGCGCTTTTGCATAAAGAGGAAGCTGTCCAACTTATTTTAAAAAAATATAACACACAAAATAAATCTAAAAAGGCATTGCTATTTGAAGCAAAACAAATAGAGCAAATTATGCTTACAAAAGTACATAAAATAGGAAGTATAGATAATGATAAAGTTGAGATAATTGCAGACAACTTTAAGCAATCTGGATTTGTAGACACGAAAAAAGTATTTGATATAGATAAGTTTATTTTTAAGGCAAAAGAAGAAAATAATATACTCTCTTTAGAAGAAAAAAAATACTTGAAAGAGAAAGAGTATATAACGGCATGTGTTGATCCAAATTGGATGCCATTCTCTGCTATTGTAGATGCAAAGTATATAGGGGTAGATGCAGATTTTCTAGAACTTTTTGGACAAAAATTGGGAATTCCAATAGAAATATACCATACTAAAAGTTGGAGTCAATCAGTAGGATTTGCAAAAGCAAAAAAGTGTGATATCTTAAGTATGCTTGTTCAAACGAGAGAGAAAAAAAAATTCTTGAATTTTACAAAGGCATATACTAATTTTACAAATGTCCTTATAACTAGAACTAATAAACCAATACTTACAGATATGAAAAATTTAAAGAATGAAAAGATCGCGATTGTAAGAGATTATGGGGAAGTTGAACTTATGAGAGATAAGTACCCGAATCTTGAAGTCTTTGAAGTAGAAAATATGAAAGAAGGTTTTGCTAAGGTTTCTAGCGGTGAAGTATATGGTTTTATTGATAATGCTTTTACCATTGATTATTTTTTTCAAACTGAAGATAATTTACATTTCAAAATAGGAAATTATTTTAATGAAAAAAAGTCTTTGCATTTGGGTGTAAGGGATGATGACGTAAAACTTCATAGTATTTTGCAAAAAGTAGTGCAAAGTTTGAGTGAAGAAGAGAAACAAAAAATTAGAGATAAATGGTTAGGTTTAGAATATGAAGAAAGGTCTGACTATACTGTTGTTTACCAGATTTTAGGGATAAGCTTCATTGTTTTTTTATTCATTGCTATGAGAATATATTATGTGAAACAATCAAATACTCAATTGAAAATAAAAGTTGCAAAAGAACTTGAAAAAGCAAAAGCAAAAGATAAAGTGATGTTTCATCAAAGTAAGTTAGTTGCTATGGGCGAAATGATTGAAAATATTGCGCATCAGTGGAGGCAACCTCTTTCTCAAGTTAACTCTTGTGTACTTGTTATAGATGACATCCTTGATGTGAAAGATATTCATGATAAAGAATTAGAAGATAAGTTACTTGAAATAGAATCTTTAACTAAATATATGTCAAGAACTATAGAAGATTTTAAGAACTTTTTCGATCAAAACAAAGAAAAAGAATATTTTTATATCGAAGAAGTTCTAGATAGGTCCTTGGAAGTACTAAGTGGAAAGATAGCTTCAAATAAAATTGAAATTGTACGTGGCCTTGCTACTGAGCATAATTGTTATGGGTACCCAAGTGAATTACAACAAGTATTTATATCGATACTTAATAATGCGATAGATACAATACATGAAAAAGAACGTTCAAAAGGAAAAATAACTATCAAAATAAATGCAATTTCTTCTGTGAATACAATTACAATTAGTGATAACGCAGGAGGTATTCCTGAAGACTTGCATAATAAAATTTTTGAACCGTACTATACAACAAAACATAAGTCACAAGGAACAGGACTTGGACTTTATATATCAAAGCTTATTGTTGAAGAAAGTTTAGGTGGTGCACTTAGTGTGAAAAATAATTTTCATGGTGCTACATTTACAATTAAGCTTGAAGCTGTAGAGATTATTAGGGAGGGAAAGTAGAAGATGAATGATAAACATCCATATACTATTTTGTTTGTAGAAGATGAAAAAGAGATTCGAGATAATTATATGAAATATCTTCAAAGACATTTTTTAAACGTCTTTGAAGCAGTTGATGGTGAAGATGGCTATCGAGTATACAAAGAAAAAAAGCCACATATAATGATTGTAGATATAAATTTACCAAAATTAAATGGACTTGATTTAGTGAGAAGGATTAGAGAACATGATCAAGGGGTAAAAATAATTATGCTAACAGCATATTCTGATGTAAAGTATTTACTTGAAGCTGCAGAATTAAAACTTATAAAATATTTGGTAAAACCAATATCAAGGGGTGAATTAACTCAAAGTTTAGATTTAGCACTCGGCGAATTTACACAGTTTGAGATAATACAAAAACAAGTCATACAATTACAAGAAGGTTATAGTTGGGAGACAGTGTCTCAGTCTATGTTAAATGATGTAGGTGAAGTATATTTGACCAATAAAGAAAAAAAAATTGTTGCATTACTCATAAGTAATCCCAATAATGTGTTTACTTATGACGATATTATATGTGAAACTTGGGATGATTATTCTCAAGATAAGGTAGATCCTTTAAAAACGATGATAAAAAATATAAGAAAGAAGTTACCAAAGAATGTCATTAAAAATGTTTTTGGGGTTGGATATAAATTTTAATAATAAATTTTAATAATAAATTTTAATAATAAAGTAAAAAACTCACTACTTACTCATGAGTTTAAGATATCATTACTGTTATAAATAGTTCTAATTATCAAAAAGGAAAATAAATGCTACAAAAAAGTTTTATATATATAATATCTTTAAGTTTTGTTTCTATCTCGAGTCTTTACTCGAATACTTTACAGAGTGATATAGTAGAAAGTTTAAACACAAATCCTGTAATCCTCGAGAGACTTAAAAATTTCAGAGCGACACAACAAGATTTAAATATTGCAGAAGCTGATTATTACCCCCAAATTGACCTTAGATTATCAGCTGGATACAACAGAGCTGGTGAACTAAAAACAAGTGGTTCTAGTGATTGGAATCATGGAGTACAAGATAGTGATTATAGAAACTATGAGAGCTCTCTTACTTTTACACAAAATCTTTTTAATGGTTTTGGAACGACACATCAGGTTGACTTTGAGGACTCCCGTATTTTAGCGGCTGCATATAAGTACTTAGAAAAATCAAATGACATCGCTTTTAAAATGGTAAATGCTTATGTAAAAGTACTGAGAACAAATGAACTCGTTGGAACAGCAAGAGAAAATGTACAAATAAATGATAGTATTTACACAAAGGTGCAAGCACTTTTTGATTCAGGTCTTACAACCGACTCTGAAGTTAAAAAGATCCAAGCTACACTTTCTTTAGCAAAGTCAAACTTAAGTGTTCAAAAGAATAATGCTCGTGATGCAGAATATGAATATAGAAGAGTATTAGGTAGATTACCAGATGTAGTGAACATGCAAAGACCAACTCTTGATATAACTATGCCTGAGAGCATAGAAAGAGCAGCCTTGTATGCGATAGAAAATAATCCATCCTTACTTGTAAGCCGTTACAATATTAAAGGTGCAGAATCACTTTATAAACAAAGAAAGAAAGATTATTATCCTAAAGTAGACTTGGAAGTAAGTCAAGTATTCAATGATCATGATGAAACTGGCAATGGCTTTGATCAAGCTGATGACCGCTTTAATGCTCGTGTTGTCATGACATATAATCTATTTCGTGGCGGAGCTGATAGTGCAAATGCACAAAAACACATTAGTAAGATTGCACAAGAAGTTGAGATTCAAAGAGACTTAAAAAGACAAGTTGTTGAAGGATTGGATCTTTCTTGGAATGCATACCACATGGTTCAAAATCAGTTAAAAGATTTAAAAGATTATTCAAAGTATTCTGAAAAAACATTAGAACTTTATAAAGAAGAGTATGATTTAGGGAGACGTTCATTACTTGATTTACTTTCTGCTCAAAATGATGTAATAAATTCTCGCTCTCAAATCATTTCAGCTGAATATGATCAGTTGTTTGCTAAGTATCGTATACTTGATGCTATGGGTCTTTTGGTTGTTGCTGTCAATGGAACAGCTGATGAATTTACATCAAAAGTAAACCTTCATGAAGATGCGAAGGCACAAGAAATTTTAGATACTGTGCCTATAAATCTTGATGTTGATAGCGATAATATTACCGACAATATAGATTTATGTGATAATTCACTTAAAGAAAATAATATCATGCCCTATGGATGTAAGAAAATTAGAAGAGATGATGATAAAGATGGCGTATATAATGATAAAGATGAATGTCCTTTCACTCCATTAGATGCAAGTGTAATGAGTAATGGCTGTCAAGTTAAGGTAGCTAGAGATACTGATAATGATGGGGTAGATGATAGTATTGATGCAGATAATCAAACACCTGAAGGTTATGAGGTAAATGAGAGTGGTGAAGCTACAGCATTAACCTTGTCTGTAAATTTTAAGAAAAACAGTATTGAATTACCAAAAGACTTAGATGAAAAAATTATAGAATTTTCAGAGTATTTAAAAGATAACCCTGATTTAAAAGCACACATGGTTGGACATACAAGTAGAACAAAAGTAAGTGGCAGAGTTTATAACGTGAAACTGTCTAAACAAAGAGCTTTAAGAGTATTGTTAGCACTAGAAGAGAAAGGAGTAAATACTAACAGATTAACTTCAACAGGAAAAGGTTTTTCTCAGCCAATAGCAGATAATGCAAGCTTAGAGGGTCGATTCGAAAACCGTAGAGTAGAGATTGAGATAATCAGAGAAAAAGTAAATGCAGGAGTCTAAATGAAACATTATTTATTAAGTCTATTATTCGTTAGTTCATTGATTGCAGGAACATATGATGATCCATATGTAGTTTCAAACAAAGTGAAAGGTGCAACAGAAAAACAAGATCGATTTATGAACGGTGAATTTCTTGAGATTAAAAGATTTGACAGCTTACAGTTTCATTCTGGAATGTTAAGCAAAGATTCTCAGCATGATTTTCAAGATATTGTAAGTACCATTAATAAGTACACTGAAGAAAAGAAAAATATAGTGATTAAAATTATTGGGCATTCAAGTTTGAAAACTGATATCTACAATAAAGCGCTTGTAGATGCACAAGCATACCTGAAGTCAATTCAGGAGAGTGAAATATTTGCCAAAACAGTAGTGAAAAACTTGGAAGACAATAACATCAGTAAAGATTTACTACATCTAGAATACAGGGCTTCTCATGATTCAAGCTACACAAATACAACACAGGAGAGTAAAGACTTATCCAATCGTGTTATGGTTACAATGTATGTTCTTGCTCGAAAAGATGAAGATAGTGACAAGGATGGTGTATTTAACTCAAAAGATGACTGTCCAAATACGCCGGTAGGTGTGAAAGTAGATGAAAAAGGTTGTCCATTAGATAGTGATAAAGATGGTATACTTGACTATTTAGATGAGTGTCCTGATACGCCAATTGGCGTAGAGGTAGATGAAAGAGGATGTCCTTTTGATAGTGACCAAGATGGCGTTTTAGATTATAAAGATAAATGTCCAGACACTATACATGGTTTAAAAGTAGATGCAGATGGATGTCCAATAAGTAGAGAATTAAGACTTAATTTTACAACTAAATCATCAAAAATTATATCTGAAGTATATTCTCAAGTAACAGAGTTTGCAGAATTTTTACAAGAAAATCCTTCATATAAAGCGCGAATTGTCGGACATACTGACAGTGTAGGTAAAGCTGGGGATAATATGAGACTTTCATTTGATCGTGCGCATTCTGTAAAGTCAGCACTCCAAACAGAAGGTGTACATTCGGAGCGTCTTGAAGCTGTTGGTCGAGGTGAATTAAGTCCACTAGAAACAAATAGAACAGCAAAAGGGCGTGCAACAAATCGTCGTATAGAGATAAAACTTTTTAACTAAACCTAAGAAAAGGTAAAATATTGGCTACTACATCCATCTTAATACAACAAGACTCTCTCTTAGATTCCCTTGTTTTATATACGAAACTGTTTCACAAACCATTTACAGCAGAAGCTCTCATGGCAGGGCTTCCTGTACATAATTCGCAAGCTGCGCAAGAACTTTTCTCTGTTGGAAGCTCTAAATCACTTTTTTCCCGTGTTGCAGCTCGTGCAGGATTGAAATCTACACTTATCCAACGCCCTGTAAAGCAAATGCTTCAACTACAACTTCCCATGATCTTGCTTCTTAGCAATGACTATACCTGTATACTTGAAAGCTTCTCGGAGGATAGAAAAGATGTGAAAATCATTTATCCTGATGGAGACGGTGTTGAGGAATGGATGAGTGTTGAAGAGCTTGAAAGTGAGTATTTAGGCTTTGCTTTTATGCTAAAACGTCAGTTCCAATACGGTGAACAAAGTTCTAGAACACTTCAAGTTAAACAAAAACATTGGTTCTGGAGTACTGTCAATTTATCTCGTGGTATTTATACGGATGTTTTGTGGGCATCATTACTGATAAATATTTTCGTTTTAGCTACACCTCTTTTTACAATGAATGTATATGACCGAGTTATTCCTAATAACGCGCAAGAAACCTTGATGGTTTTTAGTGTAGGTATTATCTCTATATATATACTTGATTTTTTTCTGAAATTTACACGTGGGTATATGCTTGAAATTGCAGGTAAAAAGAGTGATATTATTATGTCTTCTATTATTTTTGAGAAGGTACTTGATTTGAAAATGGCAGTTCATCCAGCATCTGTAGGTTCTTTTGCAAATAATTTAAAAAACTTTGAGTCAGTTCGTTCCTTTTTTACTACCGCCACAATGACAGCTGTGATAGATCTGCCTTTTGCTATTATTTTCTTAGTTGTTATTTATTATATAGGTGGGAACTTAGTGCTTGTTCCTGCAACTACTATGATACTTATGCTTGTATATGCACTTCTTATAAGAAAACCTTTGCAAGAGAGTATAGAGAGTTCTCATGAAGCTGGAGCAAAAAAGAACGGTATTCTTATTGAGACACTACAAAATATTGAGACAGTTAAAACAATGAGTATGGCTGGAAAGATGCAATGGGAATGGGAGGAGTCAACGGGTGAAATAGCAGAAAAAAATCTTAAATCAAGACTTTTATCTTCTTCTATCCCAAATATCACAAACCTACTTATTCAGTTAAATACAGTATTTGTAGTTGTATTTGGTGTGTTTATGATTCAAGAGTTTGAGCTTACTATGGGTGGATTAATCGCAGTTGTTATTTTAACTTCTCGTACAGTTGCACCTATGGGGCAAGCTGCGGCACTAATATCGAATTATTCAGATGCTAGAACATCTTATGATACTTTAAATGACATACTTTCTCAACCAGCAGAACGTCCATCAGGACAACAGTTCTTGGAACGTCCTGAGTTAAGTGGTAAGATTGAATTTCAAGATGTTACCTTTACTTATCCTGGTGCAGATTTTCCAGCTCTTGAGAAGGTAAGTTTTAAAATTAATCCTGGTGAAAAAATAGCAATTATTGGACGTATTGGTTCGGGTAAAAGTACTATAACAAAATTGATGTTGCGACTCTATGAACCAGATAGCGGTACGATACTAATAGATGGAATTGATATTTCTCAGATTGACCCAGCAGACTTAAGACGCTCTATGAGCTATGTGCCTCAAGATATTCATCTTTTTAAAGGTACACTCAAAGAAAATATCATTTCTTCAGAGAGACATCCTAGTGATGAGGATGTTATCCGAGCATCTATCGTAAGTGGTACATATGAGTTTGTACATGCACATCCAAAAGGCTACGAAATGCCAATCGGTGAACGTGGAGCTGGACTTTCTGGTGGACAAAGACAAAGTGTTGGAGTTGCCCGAGCCTTATTAGGTAATGGAGATATTATACTTATGGATGAGCCTAGTAATTCTATGGATCAAACAAGTGAAGGACAACTCATCAATCATCTAAAAGAGGAACTCAGAGATAAAACAATGATTTTAGTTACTCAAAAATTAACCTTACTTGATTTAGTAGACAGGATTATTGTTATGCATAAGTCTAAGTTAATTTTAGACGGTCCAAAAAATGAGGTTACAAATAAGTTAAGAGGAGGCTCTCATGTCTAAAAGGTTAGAAAAACAGCTAACAGAAAAAGATTATGAGTTTATGCATTCTCTTAGTTCTGCAGTGCTTCAATCGACTCCAAACAAGATTAGAACTATTATGTATTTTTGGGTAGTAGCTATTGCAATGTTTATTACTTGGGCGTATTTTGCACAGATTGATGAGATAGCACGAGGGGATGGAGATATTGTACCAAGTGGCGAAAACCAGATGATCCAAAATCTGGAGGGTGGTATAGTTGAAGAAATTTTAGTAAAAGAGGGTCAAATTGTTGAAAAAGGACAACTTCTTATCAAAATTGACAATCAAAAATCACAGTCCTCTTTTAGTACAAATACGATTAAAGCCGATGCTCTTGATGCTAAAATCCTTCGTTTAACTGCAGAAGCAAATGGAAAGAAGTTTAAAGTAACAAAGATTATGATGGAAAATATTCCACAATTTGTAGAAAATGAACAAAGTTTATACAACACCAATAAACAACAATTGAATTCAAAGTTAAATGCTTTAAAAGAACAATTAATACAAAGAAAGCAGGAACTCTCAGAAGCAAAAAGTTCTCGTAACTCTTTGAAAAAGTCACTTAGTTTTATCAATAAAGAAGTGAAAATAACAAGACCAATGGTAGCCCGTGGTGTGCGCTCTAAAGTAGATTTTTTAAAGCTTCAACGTGAGGCAAATGAAGCGAAGGAGAGATATGATTCTGTACGATTATCTATCCCAAGGTTAAATTCTGCAATTAAAGAGGTACAAAGTACAATTAAAGAGACAACCCTACTTTTCCAAAGTGATGCAAAGTTAAAGCTTAATGAATCTGTATCGGAGCTACGTGGATATAGGGCAAATTCTTCAGCATTACAAGATCAGGTAAAAAGAACTTTGGTTCGTTCACCAATGAAAGGAATTGTTCAAGAACTATTTGTGCATACAGTTGGCGGTGTAATACAGCCTGGAGCAGATATTCTTGAGGTTGTTCCAACTGATTCTACCTTATTAGTAGAAGTGAAAATTAAACCTTCAGATATTGCGTTTATTTACTTTGGACAAAAAGCCATTGTTAAATTTTCTGCGTATGATTTTGCGATATATGGTGGTCTTTATGGTGAGGTAGTGCATATAAGTGCAGATACTATTACTGATCAAAAAGAAAATGTTTTTTATACTGTAAGAATTAAAACGAATAAAAATTATCTTGAAAGACAAGGTAAGCAACTTAAAATCATTCCAGGTATGACAGTAAGTGTTGATATTATAACAGGTCGAAAATCTGTACTTGATTATATACTTAAGCCAATCCTTAAAACAAAACAATACACCTTTACGGAGCGATAAATGCAGATTGTATTACATAGTGATGACATATTACTTACAGAACATTGGGAAAAATCTATCAAAGAAAAGTGTATTCTTATTGATGACATTGAGGAACTTAAAAGTGTTACAGGGGCTATAATAATTATAAATTATTCAGCATGTAACTCTCAATGTGAAGATATACTTAAACAACTTACACAGACTAATAAGGTTCTTATTCTTCACCGTACACCAAATATAGATACAGCAAAATATATTTTAACACATGGTGCAAAAGGCTATGGAAATGCACTTATGCGAGATCATTTTATTATTTCAGCTATAGAGACTATACGAGAAAATATGATTTGGTTGTATCCTGAGTTTACGACAATGCTTATAGCCGAGATTCCTTCAAAAAAAAATAATAACCTTCTTAAATTAGATATACTAAGCTCTCGGGAGAAAGAAGTAGCACTTTTACTAAAAGATGCTCTTGCATACAAAGAGATAGCTATAGAACTCGATATTACTCCTCGAACGGTAAAGGCACATGCTTCTCATATATATAAAAAACTAGCTGTTAAAGATCGACTTGGCTTAGCCCTCTTACTTAAATAATTATCATAAATCCTTATCTATTGTCCCTATGGACAATTGTAATATTTCCTAATTTTCCCTATACTAATCACAATAAAAAAATATTTCTTCAAGGAGCGCTATTATGGACGCTATTATTGGTAAAGTACAAGGTTTAGAAGGTAAGTTTTTCGCAAAAGATACAGAAGGCAATGTTGTGGAACTACAAAATGGTAATACAATTACTGAAAATATGACTGTATTTGGTGATAAAAATAACCCTGCAAGTGCGTACATCAATGTTGTAATGATAGATTCTAAAGAAGAAATAATTATCGCAGGAAACTCAGAGCAAACATTTGATGCATCTCTTCATAGTGATGAAACAATGGAAGCTGCTTTGGCAGAAGAAAATGTTAATGGTTCCGAAGGAGTTTTAGCTGCACTTGAAGATGATAAAACAGATACTGAGAATGAAGAAGATTTAGCAATTCTTGATGAAGATACTGCCGCGGGTGAAGAAGATGGACTGACTACAGATGGTATAGAAGGTCAGTTTGCTGCTAGAGATGCTGGAGAAACGGATATAGTTGCTAGTCTTCGTGATGCTGCTTTTGATGAAAATAATAATACGGTGGCTAATGAAGGTATCATACCTTTATCTGAAATAAGTATAAATGATGTGACTGTAAATGAGGATGCTGGAGTGATTACATTCACAGTGTCTATCAATCAACCTTCTTCATCAGATATAACATTTGACTTTAGTTCACAAGATAATAGTGCTACTTCTGAAAGTGATTTTACGCCAGTAATTGAAGGAAAAGGAATCATTCCAGCTGGTCAAACAAGTGTTGAGATAAGCCTAGGTATTACAGATGATTTTATATCCGAAGAAGATGAAACATTTGATCTAGTATTGACAAATGCAAGTACTAATGCTGTATTCGCAGATGAAGAGGGAATTGGAACGATACAAGATGAACCTATTCTCGGTAGTAGTGACACAGTATTCGTACAACTGAGTGAGAGTGATGCAGTAGATGAAGCTACAGGCGCAACACTTGATCATACAGTAACACTTGTAGATGAAAATGGAGTAGCAATTACTGCTGCAGCTGGAACAAGTATTACAGTAGATCTTACTTATACAAACAATGATACAGAGTCAGAAGACTTTGGAGCTGAGCTAGTAACACAAGTTACAATTGGCGAGACAGGTACAGCACAGATTTCAAATGAAGTTATAGATGATGTCTTAGCAGAAGGAACCGAAGGTGTAGAAGGTTACACACTGAACATTTCAAATGTAAGTGATGTAAATGGAACTTATGAAGGTATCGCAGCTACAAACGATACCGTAACTGGAACAATTACAGATGATGATGATACAGTATTCGTACAACTCTCAAACAGTGATGCAGTAGATGAAGCGACAGGCGCAACACTTGATCATACAGTAACACTTGTAGATGAAAATGGAGTAGCAATTACTGCTGCGGCTGGAACAAGTATTACAGTAGATCTTACATATACAAACAATGATACAGAGTCAGCAGACTTTGGAGCTGAACTAGTAACACAAGTAACAGTAGATGCGACAGGTACAGCACAGATTTCAAATACAGTATTGGATGATTTCTTAGCAGAGGGTGTTGAGAGTTATACATTAAGTATCTCAAACGTAACTGATGTTAATGCAATATATGAAGCAATAGAAGCTACAGCTGATACAGTAACTGGAACAATTACAGATCAACAAGGTGTTGATACTCCTCCAAGTGCAGAAGATGATACAGTATTCGTACAACTCTCAAACAGTGATGCAGTAGATGAAGCGACAGGCGCAACACTTGATCATACAGTAACACTTGTAGATGAAAATGGAGTAGCAATTACTGCTGCGGCTGGAACAA